>CAKKQI010000327.1 GCA_919901895.1 Candidatus Brocadiaceae bacterium
TTGACTACAACATTAACTTATCTTGTAATCTTCATTAAGCTCAGAAACTTTTCAAGACGACGTCCGCATCTACAACTACGCCCGGACGCTTGCGGAGATTCAGGCGGATTATGATGCGACCAAACCATTCCCGGACACCTGGGCTAAAACGCTCCCCATCGATTTTGACCAGAACACAGTTGGCGTAGGAATTAGTGGCACGACCTATGCCTATGTCGGTGCCGATAACGGCGGGACTGAATCTGTCGCCGATGAGAAAATCTATGTCGTCAAACTCTCTGACAATACCGTTGTAAATACCTTAACCGGCAAAAATGGCCCAGCCTATTGTGCGGTTGTCCATCCGAATGGTCAGTATGTTTATCTGGCACACAGGGAAAACGGTATTACGGTAATCTCAACCACAAATAATACCGAGGTGGCGACTATTCCTTCCGCCGTATGCGGGACATGGCCCACCGAGATGGTCTTTTCACCGGATGGGTCCAAGATGTGGGTTTCAAACCACTATAACAAAACGGTTACGGTGTTGGATATGACTAATCCAACAAACCCCAGTAAAATAACCAGTGTCGGCACGAGTGATGAAGCCCAGGGTATTACAATAAGACCAGATGGGAACTATGTCTATGTCATTGCCCGCTACAACGGGAGTGTTGATGTGATAAGCACTACGGCTTATACCAAGATAGCAACAATTAGTATCGGTACTGGTGGAATTGATTTTAGCGGTTCGCGCGGTATTGTGGTCAGTCCGAATGGTCAGTATGTCTATGCCGCCCATTCTTATGACAAGACCGTTTCTATTATCAGGACCAGTGATAACACCAAGATTGATACCTTTAATGTCGGGGCAGACATCTGGGATATGAGAATGACCTCTGATGGCGCTTATATCTTAGCCACAGGTATTGGCACGCGGAACATTATTGCTATCAAGACCGCCGATAAAACCGTGCGCACTCTGCACCAGGGAACCACGAGTAATACTTTCCTGGGGATAGACCTATCCTCGGATGGTAATTTTATGTTGATAACCGATGCGAATCAGAAGAAGGTTTTGCTCTTCTCAAATACCCTGAAGGGCTATTGAAAATAATCAGCGGTTTCAACATCGGTTAAACAGGAAATATGGGGACGTTCCTTGCAACTTCTTTCTGCTCAAATGGTTAGGGGAAAATAAAAAGCCCGCGGCGAAAATAGGGACGGGGCAGAAATATGAAATGAAACTAGATCCCCCCGCGGCGCGTAGCGTCACCCCTCCCCTTTGGGGATACTGGAAGTGTTCGGGGCGGGACGCGGGGTGGAATGACAGAAAAGAAGGCATCAAAACATCATTATCCAATTCGGTGGGACACCATACTTAATTATTATCGTGGATAGAATTATTCGGGGGACGCCATACTGAATAGGATTTTTGTGGGACAGGCGTGGCGGTGAAGATTTCCCAAAATTTCCCTTGACTTTGACACCTATTCCTGTATAATGCTCCTTAATGAAGAAATTAAAACTGTATCTGGAAACCTCGGTCTGGAACTTCCTTTTTGCGGATGACGCCCCTGAGAAACGGGATATAACTAAAGATTTCTTCAGTAAGGTCAAGACCGGCGACTATGAGATATATGTTTCAGGGCTGGTTCTTCAGGAAATAGAATCTACCGGAGATGTTCTTAAACGTAAAGGTCTGCTTGAAGCAATAAGTTTGTATAAACCGACATTATTAACCGAAGAGAGAAATGTTGACTTACTTGCACAGCGGTATATAGACCAGGCGACTATTCCGAAGCGATTTCGTGATGATGCGTTACATATTGCTTATGCGGTTGTCAATCAAATGGATGTGGTGGTAAGCTGGAATCTGAAACATATTGTTAATATAAAAACGCGTCGGGAGGTTAATGCCTTGAATAAATTGGAAGGATTTTCTGAAATTGATATCGCTACGGCAGAGGAGGTAATCAGTTATGAGCAAGAATAGCGAACCCGAAACGATGAAGCGGCTTCATAGCATTAGAGAAGCCCATTATGAAGTAACCAAAGAAAATAATCTCAAAGATGTCCTGAACGATATTCACAGGCAGGCTGAAAAGATTATCAAAAAATACCGATTAAACCTGCCGGTATTAGAGCAAACCAAAGTATAACCTGTGGTTGCATTGCTGTGTCGGGGAATTGCCCCGTAGGAGTCGCGGTTGACGGGACCTATTGCTGGGTGGTAAATAATACTTCTAATAATGTCACCCGCATCAAGAAATCCGACCTAACCACGACCCTGATTGCCGTGGGATCTAACCCCGTTTCGCTGGGTGATATGACCGGCTGGGCCTATGATAATTATGCGAAATAATATTAACCACAGATAAACACAGATAGGCAAGGGGAATTCGGGGGACAATTCGCTGGGACACCATACTTAATTATTATCGTGAGTTCGGGGGACGCCATATTCGTTTTGGTTTTTGTAATCCGATAGATGATTATATCACCGATATGCCTTTTGCCTTGATTTCATCTCCAATAAATGAGCCGATGGCTTCCTCTTTGAATTCTTTTTTGCGGCATAACTAATCGGGGGACGCAATACTATTTGTCAGGGAATCGGGGTCCCCCGACATAATAAAAACCCAATTATGTAATGGGGTCAACCGGTCTTTATTCTCCAGGGCAGGATTTTACTATATTCAGGATGAAGTGTTTTGGCTATCTCCTGCATCCTGATTAGTTCCTGTATCTTTCTTTTTATCGGTTCTTTTGCCCATAGCGTTCTGGATTTTTCCTTTGCCTTAAAAACCTTTTGGGCAATTAACCGCGCCTGATTTAACTGCTTTTTATTTAAGGTCATACTTAAGATGGTGCTTTTTTAATATAGATGACAATAACTTCCTGTTGACAGTAGTTTCTTTTATTATTCTGTTGACTTTTAACAAATCCTGTTCTCTTCCGGTCTTTATGGCGATCGCGATGAGATATTCCGGACTGAATACTTTTACTTTAATATTCCCAAATGACCTGATTACCGATTTCTTCAGGGCTTCCTGGGTGAGTTCATCATACACCGGAATAAAATCTACCGGCACACCTTCAATAATAACATACGGTCCTTTCCATCGATACCCCTTTGACTTAAGATAATGGTGTATTTCATCAAGACGGACTAATCCGGATATTAGTTTGGGGTAGACAAAAATGTCAAGGTCCTTGGTATAGAACGATTCCGTATAAAACATTGTCCCGATACCGCCGCCGATAGCGTAATCTTTAATTACACCGGCGAGTTTTATTCCCCTAATGACTTTCAGAGTTTTTTCCATAATAATAATATATCAAACGCTTCTGATTAGGACAAGGAAAATTTTTAATTGGGGGAGAAAGGATTATTTGGAATATCTTAAATTACTCGGCGACTATCTGGAAGCCGGTTATTTCAAGAAAATAGAAATAATTACCCCGACGGAGGTATTAAGAGACTCTAACAAAACCATTGTTTGTCATTGCGAGTGGCGCCTTAGCGCCACGTGGCAATCTCTATTTAATCGGGATTGCTTCGTCGTTACACTCCTCGCAATGACAGAAAAGAGAGTCATCCAATCAGTTTTGTTAAAGCCTCTAAAAAGCGTCGCGAAATTATCAGGGGTCAGGCGCTGAATACTGAATTTAATTGAAAAAGGGGAATTCGGGGGACGACATATTCGTTTTGGTTTTTGTAATCCCATTGATGATTATATCACCGGTATGCCTTTTGCCTTGATTTCATCTCCAATGAATGAGCCGGTGGAACTCCCGCCCGGAATGGCGGCAAGGCTTTAATCTTGATATCAACTCTTCCGCCTACGGACGCCTGCCTGCCGCAGGCAGGGATCCGCCTCAGGCGGAAAAGAGTTGAGTTACCTGTCTGCCGACAGGCAGGCAAGTTTTCCTTCGACTGCCTATTGAAACGGGTTCTTAGAGTAGAGCGTTATTACAGATGTCGGCGGAGGGAAGGCAGGGGCTTGATAATATTTTCTGTTCGGCCGGTGCGTTTTTTGAGAGATATTCGTTTAACGATTTGACGGTGAGAGCGGTTGAACCGGAGGCACTTCCAGTGTCATCCCCTTGCACTTCCAGTATCCCCAAAGGGGAGGAGGGGACGGCGCGGATTCGTTTAATGGCCTTAGCCGCGGCCCGGGCCGCCGCCATGGTCGTAATAAACGGAATACCTAATTCCACGGCCAGACGCCTCATCCGGTACCCGTCCCTTTTCGGGCCGCTGCCCTCGGTCGGCGTGTTAATAATCAACTGTATTTTTCCTTCGCGCATCAGGGTTAAAGCATTCGGTTGCTGTCTTTCGCTGATACGCCAAATGGTCGTCACCTGAATTCCTTTTTTATTTAAAAAAGCGGCGGTTCCTTTTGTCGCGACAATATCTAAATTGCTTTCCCGTAAATTCCGGGCGATCTCAACGATAGATTCTTTATCCTGGTCGCAAATGGTGATATAAACCGTACCGCCGCCGGTCGGCAAACTCTGTCCGGCTCCCAGGCAGGCTTTATAATAGGCCTCATCAAATTTTTCGGCCAGACCCATCACCTCGCCGGTAGATTTCATCTCCGGACCCAGAATCGGATCAAGTCCCGGTAATTTCTGGAACGGGAAGACCGGCATTTTTACCGCAGTATGGTTTACCGTTGCTTCGCCCACCAGATTTAATTCGCGAAGTTTTTGTCCGATCATTACAGAGGTGGCAATTTTGGCGAGTGGTAAGCCAATGGCTTTAGAGACGAAAGGAATAGTCCGGCTGGCCCGCGGATTGGCTTCCAGGACATACACTTTATTGTTCTGCACCGCTAATTGCAGATTCATCAAGCCGATCACGTTTAAACTCAGGCCGATTTCGCGCGTAATCTGTTTGACTTCATCCAAAATTTCCTTTGATAATGTTTGCGGCGGCAGCACACAGGCCGCGTCGCCCGAATGCACCCCCGCTTGTTCAATGTGTTCCATAATCCCGCCGATAAAAATATCCTGTCCGTCGCAGATGACGTCAACATCTATTTCAATCGCGTTAGATAAATATTTATCGACCAGGACCGGATGTTTTTTGGAAACTTTAACCGCGTGGGCCATATAAAATTCCAGGTCTTTTTCGTTATAGACAATTTCCATTCCTTTGCCGCCCAGGACGTAACTGGGCCGGACCAGGACCGGATAACCGATCTGGGTAGCAATTTCGCGGACTTCTTCAAAAGAATAACCGGTGGCGGCCTGGGGTTGCGTAATATTTTTAGATTTCAAAAGCGCTTCAAACTTCCTCCGGTCTTCAGCCAGGTCAATTGATTCAGAACTCGTTCCCAGTATTTTAGTCGGTAAATCCGGCCGGCGGCTGAGCGCTTCCTGCAAAGGCACGGCCAGATTTACCGAAGTCTGTCCGCCAAATTGTAAAATTACCCCGTCCGGTCGTTCCCGTTCAATTACATTTAAAACGTCTTCCAGGATAAGCGGTTCAAAGTAAAGGCGGTCCGAGATATCATAATCGGTGGAGACCGTTTCCGGATTGTTATTGATAATGATGGCTTTGATGCCCGCTTCACGCAAGGCCATCACGCCGTGGACGCAACAATAGTCAAATTCAATCCCCTGCCCGATACGAATCGGTCCGCTGCCGATAATCAGAACCTTGGATAAGTGAGGAGTGGGGCATGGGGAATGAGAAATATCTTGGTTAATTTCCGTTTCAGTTTGATCCCGTTTGGGACTGGATTCTCCCGCTTGCCGCCCATTGAGGCGAGCCTCGCCTTTGGCGGGGGGCGGGACGGAATTTATCCCCCGATGTAACATCGGGGGGTTGTCATTCCGCTCTGTCGCTTCATCCCGTTTAGGACGTGATTCTCCCGTTTGGGACGGGACTCCGTTGTCACTCCGCGCTGTTGCTTCATCCCGTTTAGGACGGGATTCTCCCGTTTGGGACGGGACTCCGTTGTCACTCCGCGCTGTCGCTTCATCCCGTTTAGGACGGGATTCCGCTGTCGCTTCATAAGTGGAATAAAAATAGGGCGTACTGGCTTCAAACTCCGCGGCGCAGGTATCAACCATTTTATAAGTTGGAGTAATTCCTAATTTTTGCCGTAGATTCCGCAGATATTCTTCGGTTTCGCCTGTTAGATACGACAGGTATTCGTCGGAAAATCCCATTTGTTTTGCCCGGGCTAAAATATTTTTTGTTTCGTTATCGGTTCCCCTGATGGCGGCAGGTTTTTTAATAACCTGTTCCATCCGGATAATATTTTGAATCTTATGTATGAAAAATTTATTCCATTTGGTTAAATCAACGATAGTTTCAAGTTTATAACCGCGTCTGAGCGCCTCGGCGATGGCATAAACCCGGTTATCGGTCGGCGAAACCAATTCGCCTACCAGGGCTGATTCTGACCAACTGACTACCGGTTCCAGCCCAATGCGGTCTATTTCTAAACTACGGATGGCTTTTAATAAAGATTCTTCAATTGTTCGTCCAATGGCCATGACTTCACCGGTGGATTTCATCTGGGTGCCGATAGATTTATCAATCGTCCGGAATTTATCAAAAGGCCAGCGGGGGATTTTCAGAACCACGTAATCCAGGGCCGGTTCAAAAGAAGCAAAAGTTCGGCCGGTAACCGAGTTAGGAATTTCGTCCAGCGTTAGGCAAATAGCAATCTTGGCGGCGACCCGGGCGATCGGATAGCCGGTCGCTTTGGAAGCCAGGGCTGAAGAGCGGGAGACGCGGGGGTTTACTTCAATGACGCGGTATTCGCCGGTTTCATAATTCAGAGCGAACTGGACATTGCAACCGCCTTCAATACCCAGGGCGCGGATAATTTTTAAGGCAGCGTTCCTGAGCATTTGGTGGTCCCGGTCGCTTAATGTCTGGGCCGGCGCAATCACAATGCTTTCGCCGGTGTGGATACCCATCGGGTCAAGATTTTCCATATTGCAGATAGTAATGCAGTTGTTATTATGGTCGCGCATTACTTCGTATTCAAATTCTCCCCAACCCAGGACGCATTCTTCCACCAGTACCTGTTTGATGCGGGAATACGTCAACCCGGCATTGACGATTTCTTCCAGGGATTCCGGCCGGAAGACAATGCCGCTGCCTGTTCCGCCGAGCGTGTAAGCCGCCCGGATAATGACCGGATATCCGCCGATGGCCCCAATCGCTTTTTTTACTTCGACCAGACTGTTGCAGGCAAAACTTTTAGGAATTGGTTCGTTAATTTTGTTCATCATTAACCGGAAATAATCGCGGTTTTCGGAATCGGCAATGGCGCGGAGCGGTGTTCCAAGCAAGGATACTTTAAATTTTTCCAAAACGCCTTTTTCCGCCAATTCGGAACAGAGATTAAGGGCGGTTTGCCCGCCCATTCCGGAGAGAATACCATCCGGACGTTCTTTTTTTATAATTTCAGTAATAACTTCGGCGGTCAGCGGTTCAAGATAGACGATATCAGCCATTTCCAAGTCGGTCTGGATTGTGGCCGGATTGGAATTAACCAGAAGGGTTTGGTAACCTTCTTCACGCAAGGCGCAACAGGCCTGCGAACCGGAAAAATCAAACTCGGCGGCCTGGCCGATGACAATCGGCCCGGAACCGATAATCATTATCTTTTTTAAATCAGTTCTCTTCGGCATAATTTTAGCGTTCTGCGTCGTGTGTCTGGCGTCCTGCGTTAAAACGCACATCCGTCATTCCCGCGTAGGCGGGAATCCAGTATTTACGATGGGCCTGGATTCCTGCTTTTGCAGGAATGACTCCCTTGGAATTCCTCGTTTCCCCTTTCGCAAAAGTTCAGGAATAAAACGAATCTTGTAAATCAAATTAATTGGTAACTCAACAACCAATAATATTGCAGCTTCTGGAATTTAACGTCTTTGGCAATCTTGCCTAATTGCTTGCGTATAAAATCCTCATCCGGGAAATTCTTTAAAACCATATGTTCAGTCCCGTCAGCCAGTTTCCGGACCTGATAAGTATTGCCTTCGTTATCCTGCTTGGCAATCGGTGTGCTGCTACCGGGCGCGTAAAGATTATCAATAAAAACCACCTTGCCATTTTGCCTGATTTTCTGATGGGCGACCCGCAAAAACTCCGCTAATCGCTGTGTCGGAATATGAGACCAGATAAAACATCCGCACCCGGCATCAAAATTATCCTTAATATTATCCAGTTTGTATATATCCGCGATTTCAACCCTAACATTCTTTCTGAGATAATCCTTCCGCTCGGCTAATTCCAAAACCTCCTTGTTAATATCCGTAGCTAAAATAGACCTGGCAGATTGGGCAATATATTGCGTCCAGTATCCGGTACCGCAGGCGATTTCCAGCACATTTAATTCTGACAGTTCGGTTCGCAGATAGTCAATTATTCTGGGAATATCCTGTTGCCGTTCCGGTTTCTGGTAGATTTTCTCATATTCCAGCGCCCGCCGGGCGTAATATCCGATTAAATTATCACTCATAACTTATACAAATTACTGACTACCGCCTACTGTCTACTTCCTTTATGAATCTGTCAAAAAGGTACTTGTTATCCCACGGTCCGGGCGAGGCCTCCGGATGATATTGCACCGAAAATACCGGTAATTTAATATGCTCCATCGCTTCCACGGTACCATCATTGACATTGACCCCGATAATTTTTATTTCCGCCGGGCCGGAATCAGAAGCAACGGCAAAACCATGGTTCTGGGAAGTGATGTAAACTTTATTATCCTGAAGATTTTTAACCGGTTGGTTGGCGCCGCGGTGCCCGAATTTTAACTTATAAGTTTTAGCGCCGAAGGTCAGCGCCAGGATTTGATGACCCAGGCAGATGCCAAAAATCGGGTAACGTTCCACTACTTGACTAATTGTTTTAACCGGACCGGCTATAATCTCAGGGTGGGCCGGGTCGCCGGGTCCGTTAGAAATTAAAATACCATCCGGTTTTAATTTGTTTATTTCATCGGCGGTAATACGGTAAGGCGTTCGGATGACCAGGCAATCGCGCCGGACCAGCTCCCGGATAATATTTTCCTTGCAACCGCAGTCAATCAAGACAATGCGCGGACCTCCGGTCTCTTTGTTAATAACGGTGGTTTGGGAAACGGATACTTCAGCGACCAGATTGTTTTTTTCCGGCGAGGGCATCCGGCGAACCGATTCAATTAAGTTATGTTTCTCGTCAGACAGAGAAAACAATTCTTCGTCATAAGTTTTCAGAATTGTTTTTAACGTGCCGGACTGCCTAGTTTTAATCGTGAGCATCCGCGTGTCAATACCGGCGATACCGGGGATGTCCTGGCTTTTTAAAAATTCGTCAATAGTTTGTTTAGCCAGCCGGTGTTGAGGTTGTTCGCATTTTTCCCTGACGACAAATCCTTCGGCCTGGATTTTAGGAGATTCGCTGTCCTGGAAATTAACGCCGTAATTTCCAATTAAAGGGTAGGTCATCATCAGGATTTGTCCGTGATAGGAGGGGTCGGTAAGGGCTTCCTGGTAGCCGGTCATTCCCGTATTAAAAACAAGTTCGCCGAAGACAGTTTTCGTTGCGCCAAAACCGCTGCCTTCCAGAATCGTTCCATCTTCTAAAACAAGGACGGCTTTCACTATTTCAAATTATATTGTGACAAGAGTTTGTCGGGGTTAAAAGCACTGTCTGATGACAGAGTTAAATCTTTTTTGTCCGCCTCGTTAGCGGGCCGGTCGGCCAATAATTTTTTCAGTTCTAATTTTACTTCGGTTGATTTATTTTCAATGACCTTGATTAATCCAAGTCCGTCACCAAAAGCGGCTTCGTGAAAAATCCTGGTATGGTAGGTCAGACCCTGGTTCAGCCAGAATAAAAGTCCGGCCCGGTCAAGAACGACCGTTTTATTTTTTAAAATCAGGTTGGCCTGGTTTATCTCGGTCGTTCCCAGCAGACTCAAGAAATAAGCCTGGGTGGTGTTATTGAAAATTCTTTTTTCGGTTTCCTGGCGTTTATCGGCTTCAAGCCAGCCGCCCAGTTTAATACGTGACAAATACGGATTGTTAAATAGTTCCCATTTTTGGACCGGGGGGTAACTAAATTTCAGGTCGGCCGGAGGCACGTCGCGATAGAGTTCCATAATATCATCGTAAGCATCCAAGAAATTAGACAAGGTTTCTTTATGATAACGATAGTAGATATGAGTTTGGCGGGAGAATTTAGCCAGCAGGTCAATTTTCTTTTCGATTTCAATCCGTTCATTTTTCAGAGTTAAGTCCCAGCCGGTTTGATAAGTATCAGCCAGTTTTAAATAGCCGGCGCGCAGGCCGGCCAGAACAACCAGGCGTAAAAAACGGGCTTCGATTCCGTAAGGCTGCCGGAAAGAAACGTTTTCCGTAAATTTGTTTAATAAACCCAGAGCCTCGTTGTATTGATGATTTAATATTTTTGCGATGATATAACGATAAGTCGTTTCGGTGGAAGCGTTTGGTAGGAGGACGAAATTATCAGGAAAGGATAATTCGGATTGGACCAGTTCAATTTGTTTAACCGGCGCGACCGGCTCAACCGTTTCAATCAGCAGGTCTTCCCGCAATAATTTTTCCAGTTCGGCGTCAGAAAGAGGTTTGTCTAAATCAAGCAGGGGTGGCGCGGAAGAACAAGCGGCTAAAAAAAAAATGATGATTATAAAACTAACGGGTAAAAAAAAACAGGCAATCGGTATTTTAAGTCTAAACTGGTGCATTACTTATTTTTTTGGCAAAACAGCCGTATTTTCTTCGGTTTTCCTGTCAATTGACGCCCCGCTTTCGGTGCTGATTCGTTCTGCTATTTTCTTTTTGATGTCTTCCAGTTGTTTTTTAATCGTGGGCGGAAATTTATCTTCATTATCACGCATTAAGTCAATCAGGGCGTTACAGACATCAATAATCGTTTGGTCGGCTTCACTTTTTTTGGCAATGGCTAAATTGGCTTTTTCGTTTATTGCGTCCGGGGCCAGTTGGTCATTGTTGATCATCTGTTTAACCAGGGTGCTGAGAATCTGAACGCAGGCAATATAATTATCAATGCCGCGGCGGATCTTTCCTTTAATTTCTTCCGCGGTTTCCTTGTCAAAATTTTTCAGTTTGTCGAGTTTAGCCCGGCTGGCTTCATAATCTTTAATGGAGCGCTGTAAAAGTTGCGAAGAGAGATATTTTTTTTTCGCGTCATTAGTCGCCAGCGCTTCCGTAGAAGTTTCGCAGCCTTTATCCAATCTTTGTCCGGCTTCGTCAATTGACTGTAGTATGTCGTTCGCAATATTAGATACAAAAGCCGCGATGGTTTTGGCTTGTTCGGTTAGTTCTTTTATATTTTCCCAGTCTTTTCTTAAGCTTTCTGCTATTTCAAGAGATTTTTGTTGCTCGGCGATAGCTCCGTCCCGAGCCAGTTCGGCTTCGACGGCCCGGGCGTCGGCTTCTTTTCGTTTTTCATCGGCTTCGGATTTTTCTTGGTCGGCTATTTTTTTGGCAACCAGGGCCTGGTCGCGTTCATCTTTATCCTGCCGGCTGGCAGATTCCGCTTCGTTCCGTAATTTTTCAGCCGCCTGGGCGCGCCCCTCAAATTGCTTTTTTTCTTCGACGGCCTGGTCGCGAACCTTATAAGACTCGTCGCGTTTATCTTCTGCTTCTTTTTGTTTCTTTTGAGCATTATCAGCGGATGTTTCGGCAATTTTTTTGGCATCAACCGCCTCAGCCCGATCGTGGTCGGCCGTAACTTTCATTTTCCAGTATTCCGTCCGGTTCATATGCATCAGGATAACGCCGGCAATGGCCGCCAGAATACCGATAATGATTATACCTAAAAATAAGTTTTTCATTTTCACTCACTCCCATTTAAGGACAAGTAATTCTATCTTACTTGATACCAGAGACCTTGTCAATAAAAAAATTAAAAATATGCGGATTTTTTTTATAAGGGATAAAATTACGGTTAAAGTGCCATTTTTACTCTTTTTGAGAAGGCGGGATTTCTTTCCAGACCCCGGCAATAACCTGCCCGCAATACTTACAATTACCGTCCGAAAGATTGTTTTCCATAATTCCATAACCGGCCCTTTTAAGCACCACTTTTTGGCAATTAGGACAATAGGTTGATTCGCCCGGATGAGGCGTAACATTACCGGTATAAACATAATGTAAGCCGGCCTGGCGACCGGTTTCCCAGGCGGATTCAATCGTTTTTATCGGCGTGGGAGGCAGATTAGTTAACTTATAATGCGGATAAAAACGGGAAAAATGAACCGGTACGTCCGGGCCAAGATTTTCTTTGACCCAGTGGCAGAGCGACCGGATTTCTTCGCGGCGATCGTTTAAAGTCGGAATGAGTAGTACCACAATCTCAAACCAGAGGCCGATTTTTTTCAGATTAATTAAGGTATCCAGCACGGGTTGGAGTCGCCCGTCGCAGTATTCCCGATAAAATTTATCATTAAATGATTTCAAGTCTATTTTTACGGCGGTGAGTTGTTGGCAGAGTTCTTTCAAAGGTTCCGGGTTAATAAAACCGTTGGAAATCATAATGCTGTTGATTCCCTGCGGCCGGCCCAGCCGGGCAATGTCATACATATATTCATAGAAAACAATCGGTTCGGAATAGGTCAGGGCAATCGTGGAAATCTTTTGCTTTTGGGCCGATTGGATTATCTGTTCGGGAGATAAAATTTTTAATTTCTCCGGCGGGATATTTTCCGGTTTAGCCTGCGAAATATCCCAGTTCTGGCAGTACGCGCAGTGAAGATTACAGCCGGCGGTGGCCAGAGATAAGGCTTGAGTGCCGGGCAGATAGTGGAAGAACGGTTTCTTTTCAATCGGGTCGGTCTGCAAGGCGCAGACCTGGCGATAAGCCAGATTATAATAAATACCGTCCTGATTTTCTTTATTACCGCAACAACCGCGCTGACCTTCGGCCACGACGCAGAATTTCGGGCAGGTTTCGCATTTGATTTTTTGGTCCGGTAATTTCTGGTAGAACATTACTTCGCAAGGTTGCGATTCAGAATTAATTTCCGGCTCGGCCGGCCAGAGTGAGTTAGGGGAAAATAACTTTGGTCCGATTTCCGACAACGCTCCCCAGGCCGCGCCGGTCGCGGCTGATAATTTCAAAAATTGACGGCGGTCAAACGATTTTTTATTCATATATGAATATTACCATAAATTTTGGGATTGTCAAGACGGGGTGATTCCGGTAGCCGCATTCTTTAGGGTGCAAACCTTAATCCCGTCTCGTTGCCGGGACTTCGTGAATAAGTAACATTGCCTATCCGAAAACCTCAACCGAAAGTAGTTTTTCTGGTCAGGAGACCCGAAATTACCCTCTTTTCGAATAGGTTCTAATTCCTATTCTTCAAACACCTGTGCGGTGAAGACAAAGAATTGCGTATTTTTTGACTGCCAGGCATCGGTCGGCAGACCGGCTTTAAGGGAAAGACTTTCTAACATCTGGTCCCGGTTCCAGCCCTGCTCGGGTGCAACTTGAGGCAAATATACGGCCGAATAACCACCGTTAACCAGATAAACGCCATGCGTCCCGACAATAATCTCTTCGTAATTTTTAACCGGGCGGAGCGGGCTTAAAACCGAAATATCTAGATGAACTTCCGGCTCTTCAGCGCCGGTCATTGGTATAAAACGCGGGTCGCGCGTCGCGGCACTGATGGTATTATTGATTACCCCCTGGGCCAGCGGTTCCGGGTCAAAAATCTGGCCGATACAACCGCGCAGGCGTCCTTTTTTCATCAGCGTTACAAAAACACCCAATTCTTTTTTCAGAAGAGGAGTTAGTTCGTAATTAGATAAATCGGGCGTTTTTTTATCTTTAAGATACATCCGCAGGGTGTCCCGGGCTAATTTGAGCAGGGTCGCCTGTTCCCGTTTGTTAAGTTTGGTTGAATCTTTTTCTGACGGTTTCATAAATATCACCGAGGCGTAACTGACCGAATGAGAATAATTCCTGGTTGCATCGCCTGAAGCATAGTAATGAAGCAATTGCCCCTGGCTTTTTTCCGGTAGCAGCGAAAGCATCAGAGCGATCGGCCGGTACCCGCAGATAGTCATACCACTTTTTTCCACATAGTCCAGAAAATTTTTAACATTGAGGTCTAAAGCGTGTTGAATGGCGGTGCGGTCGGATGCTTCAATTTCAGCCCGGACATTTTCTTTATAGGGGGTGTAATTAAACCCGGCCCCGTAATGCGTGAAATCAGAACTGGTAATAAGTAACGTTTCATCATCAATCAGCGGTTTAATTATCCGGGCGGCGGTTAAATAATCGGCCTCAGCCATTTTTCCGACCATCAGCGGGACCAGTTTAAAATCCTGGAGGACGGTTTGCAGGAAAGGTAGTTGAATTTCCAGGGAGTGTTCGCGTTTTTCGGCTTCAGCCGCCGCGCAAAAAATCGGGTCGGCGGCCGATAATTCCCGGCAGACGGCCAGGTCTATTTCCACTAATCCTAACGGCGTCCGGTAATGGGTAAAACCGGAAACCGCGATGCCGTGATAACCCGCGTGATGACTGGGTCCGATGAGAATAACGCGCTTAATAGGTTTGTTTTTAATCAAGGCATAAAGATAAGCCGCGCCCGGGCCGGAATACTGATGACCGGCGTGCGGGGTGATGAATCCCGCGATTTTTTGCGATTGGATTTCCTGGATTAATTTCGCCGGCACTTGCGCCAGATAATTTTCTATGTCTTTTGTTAACTCAACAGGATTATTTTTATACCACGTTCCGGCCAGGGCCGCGGGGCGGATATTCTGTTCTTCGGCACGACAGAAAGTAGCTATTGATAATAGAGCCATACTTAAAAATATAAACGACAGTTTCATGATGATTATTTTAATATAAAAAAACTTGAATGTCAATCTCAAAAACTATATTTTTTTACAAAGAAAGTTTTATAAATGGCAGCAATTAAAATACCGAGATGAATAGTAAATTCCGCTGCGACGGGCGGCGAAAATAAATGAAAATGCAAAAAAGACCACATTGATAAGTTGCCTGTTACAACCAATAAGATTAATAGTTTTAATCCAATCGGGTTATTTTCATAAAGTGTTTTCAAAATACTATCCCGTATTCTGGGTGCTTTCAATAAGAGCACCACAATCGTGATAATAAAGATGAAATTTAAAAAAGCAAAAAAGAAAACAAACCAATCCGGAAAGGAAACAAAAGGACTGGGCACTAATTTCATAATCCATAATTGAACTATGATGAGCGTAACCAATGCGGCGATAACTGCGAAAATAGAAAACGACCTGTTTAATTTAATTTTGAACAACGTTGCGACAAAAGGAGTTAGGTTGCCAATTCCTAAAAACAACAACGTTATGATACTCCACACTTCCAACGGAGTAATCATCTCTTTGATATCTTTGAAATTATTAAGACTCATTAACCAGACAAGAATTATTGTGATAAGACACATCATTTCGGGGCAAAGCATCGGAAAGAGCAGTTTGATTGATTTATAAAACAGTTTTTCTAAGTGTTCGTTGGAAAATAATACGGTTCTAAAGTTTATTTTCATCGGAATAACTTATATTTGATAGTGAATTGAAGTCAGACGCGGAAGCAAGGGCTTCCGCCTACCCTTATTCATATAAAACAATATTAACAAACGGTCTGGTTTCGCCAAGTGTTTTTTTTTGATGGTCAAGCCCCGATGCCTATCGGAGCAAGCAGTCAATTAACAAAAACAATTCCGGTTAAAGTAAAAAAGGCAGGAGTGGATGTTATTTCCATTTCCTGCCTTTTTGGTGTAAACTGAAACTCAACAACTTAACTTGAATATTCCGGTTTAAATAACCGGAAGATAAATGATTAGTTATCCGCGTTACAGTTCGTGCCAAGATTAATAGCGGTCTCTGCGATTTCCGCCACCGCCGGAGTCACGGTTACCGTATCCGCCGCCCGGTCTGGAGCTTCTCGGTTCCATCGGCTTGGCTTCATTGACGGTCAGACTGCGCCCGTCAAGTTCCTTGCCATTGAACAACTCAATTGCCTTGGCCGCTTCTTCATTGGTGGCCATCTCTACAAAACCAAAGCCCTTTGAGCGTCCGGTATCCCGGTCTACGATGACCTTTACGGTTTCCACGGTTCCGGCTTGAGCAAAGGTCTGTCTCAAGGTTTCCTCTGCGGTGTCATATGACAATCCGCCCACATAGAGTTTCTTCCCCATAGTGTCCCTTTCTTAATACCCTAAAATAAATTATTATCGCCTCGTTTAGCGTTTATTTCCCGATTATTCGGGATTTCGGCTCACGGGACTGATTTTTGAATAGGGCGGTTAGGGTACGACCGCTTCTAAAACTTTATAACTATATCTTATTTTGGAGATGATGTCAATATTTTATTTGATTATTCCGCAAAAATTCCGGGGACACCGAGCGTGTCTAAAAACTCAGCCGACCGGTTACAAGTCAATATATTTATACCCAGCAGACTGTGTCATAATGTCATTACGAGGAGTCCCCCGATGGACATCGGGGGGCGACGAAGTAATCGCATTAAATAGAGATTGCTTCCCCCGATTTGCATCGGGGTCGCAATGACAAAAAGAGGATTATGACACAGTCTGCCGGGTGGTGTTATTCTTCCCCGATTTCTTCTTCGGGCACCCGGGCGCCTTCACGGACAAGACGACATCCGTGTTGCCTGAGATATTTAATGAATTCCCTCCTTTTCATTATACCTCTACGGAGATATTTTCTTTAATGATATTCTTGGAATTAATTCCTTTTTCCGCGATTGCGCGGTTGGTTTCAATTATCAGCTTAAGCGCTTCTTTAAGATTTTCCCTTGTCTCGGCAAGTGTTTTTCCTTGTGTATTAATGCCCGGTATTTCTTCAACGTAGCCAATATACCAATCGTCATGCTTTTCAATTAGGGCAGTGAATCTATTACGCATAGTAACCTCCGTTATTATATATAAAGAATAGCACATTCAAATCTGCCTGTCAAGGCAAATTTTATTTGAAGTAAGGGGTATGTCGTACGCCATACCCCTCACCCTGACTGCATACTTTCTACAGTGTACTTACCTGAATCTCCAGGAACAACGCATCATCAATCAGCACCCAATCGCAGTGACTATCGCCTCCGGTGGCAAACGGCGTGTAATCAGCCGATTGAAAACCGGCGATAATCATATTTCCCTGGTCATTCCGTTTGACTATCTGGGTCGGATTGAAATTATGCATAACAATCCTTACGCCGGACTGCAGCAGGAACTGGGCCAGCGCCGCCTTAAAAGCCGGCCTCAAACCAGACGGGTCTTCCTTGACGATGTTCACCGGACCGCCGGCCAGTATTTCATCGCCGGCCCTGAGCATCCCTTCAACCGTTGGGTCTCTGGTCAGCCATAGGGGAGCGATGGAAACAACCGATTTACCGATGGTCTTCTCGCCGGTAAAAGGCAGTGTCCGCGAAGCCACCCGGCGGTTGTAACGTTCTCTGGCATTATCAACCCGTTCCTTAAACCGTTTGGCTTCCACTCCATCCACGGTTTCAAACATATGCTCAAGCCCTGAGTTGTAACTCTCAAAGGCATCGCTCAAGTTTGTCCGCTGGAAAGCCACGATACTGCCGCGTCCTTTACCGCTTCGGGATTCAAAATCCTGGTCAATCATCGGCGCCCAAGCCGTGGCGGCCGGTTGAGCCAAACGGTTCTTGAAAGTCGCCTCATCCGGAATCCGGAGTTTCCGCTTGATGTTAATCCGGGCAGCGTTGCTTTTTAGACCTTCCTGCCACTGGTCAACCATATGGTTAGGCGCGTGGGTCAGGTTCAGCGGTATCATCAACTGGACCTTACTTATGATAGTAGCCATATTTTTTTCACCTTCTTTACTAATTTAAAACCAGTTAGCCGCGTTGGGTTAGAAAACGTTGGCCACCATTTTCAATTCTTGCGCCTTCGCTAAAAAACCAACTGATTATTAATAATTGATTACCGATTGTTTTGAATAAGTCCCTTTAATGTTCCGGTTAAACTCTCTTGCTGTTGGGTTAGTTCCCTGATGGCTGCCGTATTATTATGGATTAATTTCCGCAGGTCAAAATAGAGCAACAGCGTAATCACGATGGGAAAACCCGTGGCGTGGATTAACTTAACGATTTCTTCCATAATAAATCACCTCGCTTTCTACTTATTCAAGCAGGTGGAAAGATTTTGCCTGATTTGAGAAAACAAAAAAGCGGCGATTTGGTATAACTGATGAGATGATAAAGAAATAAATTTTTCAGTTATCTTCAAGAGGCGGAAGGGATTTGCCGTATTTCAGTCCTAATGCGATATTTATTTTCTTAATAATCTTACTTTTCCGATTTCTAATAGTCCGTTCGCTTATTTGTAAAACTTTGGCCAGAAGTTTGTCCTCAATTTGCCCGTTATTTTTAATGGCTGTCAGGTAAGCCAATTTGATAAGTTCAATTTCAGACGGTTCAAGATTGATTAACAAAGGGGCGAAGCGGGTGATAAAATTATCAAAGGAAGGCGGGCGTCCAGCCGGAATGACATTATCCAGGTCGTTTGTCTTTAGGTCATCATAATCTTGTTCGTAATTACCCATTTGGAATAGCCCATTAATTTTTATAGATTCATCAATTAATTATAAAAAAAGGCCGGACTATCCCTTTCTTATTTGAGAGGGGACAATCCGGCCTCCGGTTTTCCGGTCAGCGGTTGCGAAATGAAATTAAATCAATACTTAAGCGTTCTATCTCCTTTATTCATTTCTTGCTTCATATATATTAATTAAAGCTTTTAGTGTTTCTGGTAAATAGATTGCAACTTCATTTTTCCCGTCAAAATATCCATCTGCCTGAGCATTTTCCCAATGCAAGCGAGCCTCTTCATAATACGGAAAATGCAATCTTCTGCAAAAATCTGTCCATTCCCTAAGATCCTGCACATGAGGCCCTGAAAACTGTGGACTATGAATAGGACCTATATCAATAAGTGTTAATAGTTGAGCAAGGCCATTATTTCCAACAAATTCACTTAAAGCGATAGTATTCCAAGTACCAGTTTTTTCGTATTTGTAGCAATTCCCGTCAGGTTTTTTAGGGGATTTAGAAGCATGATGAACAATACGAAAATCTTTTGCCTTATAATGATTTCCTTCGACCCCTTCAATATATTCAATATATCCATCTTCGATATCTTTAATAATTTTTCCGCACCCGTCGCATATCCACTGTTTTAACGGTTGTAATTTCATTTTGTCCCTTTTTTATAAAAGTTTTTTAATGCAGCACTTTTTAGTTTGTTAGTTTACAAGTCCAATCAGGATAATTATCGCTTTTATGCCGATTGTTTTCCCAATGTAATGGTTGAAGATTGCTTAAATCATCTGTCCCCCCTTTAGCAACAGGTTTTATATGGTCTATTTCCCAACCGTATTGAATTGTTTTTCCATATTCAAATTTTTTAATGATAGCCCCACAGGTATCTTTCTTGAAACCTAATACTTGGCTTGGTACACTTGATGTAGATTCCGCCTTGACCCATACTTGGTTGATAATTTGTTCGTCAAAAGAACGCCCTGAGACATTGGTATTAAATTGTCTTTGCATGTTTATTCGTCTCCTTTCAATTAAATTTTATCTTTTCCGTTGATTTCTCGGCTGAAACCGGCAGACCGTCCTGTATCTGAATTTTCTGCAATTCGCCGAATCTGATTTTCTCGCAGTAGCGGATAAATTTTAACCAAGACGATGATATTTCTCTTGTGATTTTTAGTTCTCTTTCGTTTGTAGTGCGAGAAATTTTGCTTATAGCATTTCCCATTATTTTATTTCTCCCGCGATCCGAAGCATATTAAGCGCTTCCGCTGTTAATAATACCCAGTTTCCATCACCGGTGGTTTTCAATAATCTTTGGTAAAATCCGCCGGTTCGCCGAATATCTAACGATTTAGCTATGGCGATAACTTCTTCGGCCCGAATCAATCGCGGACTGGTCGGGTCATTAACATCAGCGGCTTTAGCCTTATCATAAACCATCTTTAGAAACGTTAAATGTAAAGAACGAGACGATGCTGTAACGCCGGTAAGCGACGATTCTAATTTGCTAAAACGTTCAGTCAACGCATCCCAGGATAACCAACGCGGACGTAATTCCTCGCGAAGTTCATTAAGTATTTTAAGAACCTCGCGTTCGCGGTGTACATAACGCAATCCAATCATTGCAAGTAAGGTAAGATAAATCTCATCCTCAGAGATTTGTTCAGGCAAACATTTTCCATCTTTAATTAGAATTTCTTTTGCTATATCATTTATTGTATCTTTCCAAAGTTGGAAATTCATTTGAGCAATCTCTGGCGATGCTTTATCTTCGATGCGGCTTTTTATTATATCAATCAACATTTGATCTGCTTTGCTATCCATTAAGGCGTTAGCAAGGGGCATATCTTTCATTTTATCGCTCATACTCAACACTCACTAAAACTAAAACTCTACACAATACAAGTATAACACAATATATTAAAATGTCAAGTCTTTTTTTCAAATTTTAGCAACAATTCTTTATTAGAGCCGCTCCAAATAGCCTTGGGTAGAAATAGGTTTTCAGGCCTGGTTCTCTTCATTATTTTTAGGTTAAGAAACCAGAAAATACCATTTTTAGGATGGGCTCTTATATCCTATTCGGATATCACAAATCAACGAGGATAAACCTCGTTGCCTACCCTGATTCCATTGGTAGACAACGACCGTTCGGCTGAGCTCACGGCCGAAGTCTTTATTAAAATAATATGTGGACAGGCTTTTAACACCTCAAATACTGCTGTCATAAATTTCTTGCCAACATCCTTACCGGATGGTATTCTTTTTCTTAACCACGCAGAAGCTTAAATTGAAACGATGCCAAAGGGACCTATTCAGAAAAAGTATTACCCAGAGGAGAATTTAATATGAAAAACGAATCGGTGAATTCCATTAAATCTACGCATGATAAACGCAACAAAACTAAGCCAGCCCACTCATTAACGGCTATGGACGGCTCAAGCGGAGTACATATCGCTCAGGAAAAGTTGAGTAATCTTAAAAAGTTGTTTCCGGAAATATTTACCGAGGGGAAAGTTGACCCGGAGAAGTTGCGTCTGACCATCGGCGAAGACCTGAATATCCAGAACGAGCGCTATGTCCTGAACTGGGCCGGGAAATCCGATGCCTTCCGCGTCCTGCAGACCCCAACCACCGCTACCTTAGCGCCGACTTCAGAAGGCATAAACGATTTTAATCAGACCCAGAATGTCTTTATTGAAGGCGAGAATCTGGAAGTCCTGAAAATCCTCCAGAAGTCCTACTACGGCAAAATCAAGATGATTTATATCGACCCGCCTTACAATACCGGCAGCGATGAATTTATCTACCCGGATAAATTCTCTGAATCCAAGGATGATTATCTCAAACGCATCGGCGAAAAGGATGAAGAGGGCTATCTGCTTAAAGAGGGTTTATTCAGGAAGAATTCCAGGGAAAGCGGCCAGTATCATTCCAACTGGCTGTCAATGATGTATCCCCGCCTGTTCCTGGCCCGGAATCTCTTGAAGGACGATGGCGTGATTTTTGTCTCTATTGACGATAATGAGGTTCATAACCTGCGCCTGTTGATGAATGAGGTGTTCGGGGAAGAGAATTTTGTTACTCAGTTTGTATGGAATTCATCAACAGGTGGTGGAATTAGAAGCAAGTATGTTAATCAAAGCCATGAGTATGCACTATGTTATTCAAAGAATATTGATTGTTTACCAATGTTTTTCTCGGAATTATCTCCAGAAGCTATAAAACAATATAATAAAAAAGATGAAAAGGGTATATACAGAGAAAAAGATTTCGCATGGCGCAATGAAGGCAATAATCCTAATCAGCAATATTATATTACTTGTCCAGATGGAAGTAAAGTAAAACCTCAAAGAGGTTACATGTTTCGTTTTATAAAAGGTACCTTTGATGAAGCATTAAAAAATAACTTAGTTGTTTTTAAACAAACAGATACGGGTCCTTTAGTGAATGAAATGGGTAAAAGGG
>CAKKQI010000328.1 GCA_919901895.1 Candidatus Brocadiaceae bacterium
AAGAGATAAAAAAGAAAAAACAGATATTCTTCAAGAACTACAAGCAATAAATAACCCCGGGGGTGGTTATTATATTGATGTTTATAGTGAAGCGGATAGTTTATATGCGCTGGCGCGCCCTGAAATTTATGGTATAACCGGACGCAAAATATTTGTGGCGGATGGCAGCGGCGTTATTTGCCAAAAGGATTTCGGAGTCCGGGATTTCGGGATAATAGAATGGGCCGAATTGAAAAAAATAATAAGCGAAACAAAATAAAATAAAATTTTATTTCCCCAATACTTTTTTAGCCAGCGTGTTTCGTTGGTCGGTTAATTCGTGGGTTTCTTCTTCATAGCGGATGGCCTGGGTGGAACAGACCTTAACGCATTTTGGGTCGCCGTTGCACAGGTCGCATTTAATAATCTCATTGTCCATAATCGTGATTGCGGCGTAGGGGCAGACCGTGGCGCAGAAACGGCATTTAATACATTTATTTTTATCCCATTTAAGGATACCGTTTTCCGGATAATAGGCGTTCTGGGGGCAGAATTTTTGGCACAGGGCGTCGCTACAGTGCAGGCAAATAATCGGATATTCAAATCTTTCAAATTCGTCGCGCACTACGCTGATGGCGGCTTTTTTAGGATTGCACTCGCCGAATTTGGTTAATGAGCAGGCCAGCGAACATTCGCGGCATCCCGTGCAGAGTTCAGGGTAAACGTATAAATACTTCATTATAAAATTTTATCCTAAAATTTTATTTAATGCTTTCCAGTTCCTTTATCCGTTCCGCTTTGAGCATTCCTTCTTCGGTCCAGTCGCGCAGTTGATAATATCGGGCCAGGGCCGAGGCGAATTGGACTCTATCCACGTGATGGCCTTTGGATATTTTCAAGGGCATCGGGTCGTCAAAATATCGTTTAGGTAAAGTATCATCTTCTTTAGTTAAGCCCTCCCTGGCATTAAAGATCCGTTCCAGGTCAATTACCCGCCGGCCGGTTTCTTCCAGGTCTTTTTCGCTGAATTCCCAGCCGGTCGCGGCTTTGATCAGTTTTTTAAAATAAGAATAATCAAGAAAATGAGGGCTGTTGAATCCGTGACAGATAAACTTGCAAATGCCGAGTGAATCGACGGCAGCAAAGATATGCTCGGAAAAATAAACCGCTTTTTCTTTTTCGTCCAGGATGGTGGGGTCGGTTATTTTTGTGCCATAGATTCGTTCTTTAACTTCCGGCGGAAGTTTAGAAAATATTTCCAAGGTCGGCCGGCTGCGCAGATGGTCGGCCCCCCGCGAGGCGGTGGCAATGCCTAAAGCAAATGCCTTGATATACCGCACGTCATGCGGGTCGCTCTGGGGCAGGTTTTTTACGGCGATTAAATAATCGCGTGATGATTCGCCGAATATTTTGACCGCCTGGGTGCTTTCGGCCAGCATATCTCCGAATCCTTCACGGCGCGAAATCATCCGCAATAGTTTTTGGGCGAGTTCAAAATCTCCGAATTTTAATTCCAGCCCACCGGTTTTCTCTTTATTAATAATTCCGCGTTCGTACAATTCAAACACCCAGGCCAGAATAGTTCCGCTGGATGAAATATCTAATCCTAATTCATTCGCCAGGTTGTTTAATTGAATCACCTGAGCCGGGTTTTCAAGGCCGATATTAGCCCCGAACATTCCCACGGCCGTATATTCCGGTCCTTCTCCGCCGAAGATATTCCGGTGCCGGCAATGCATCATACAGGAAGAACAAGAAATCATTTTTTCCACATATTTTTCTATTTCTTCGGCATTTAATGAATCGCTCCAGGCGTTTAACTGGCTATTCTTGGTGCGGATGGCGCCGATGGCATTGCTGACTTCGTATAATAAGGGTGTGCCTAACTTTCCGAGGAGAGGACTAATTTTGGAAGAAAAGAGGTATTTTTTTATTTCTTCCGCTAATTTTTGCATTTGGTCCGGGTGTTTAATTTTGATTCCGCCGGTGCCCTGGGCGACCACGGCTTTAAGGTTTTTAGAGCCCATGACCGCTCCGAGTCCGCAACGCCCGGCCGCATTTTTCACGCCGGTCCGCACGCAGGCAAAACGCACCAGTTTTTCTCCGGCCACACCGCAGACTGCACTTTCGCAGGGGCCTAAATCATTACGTAAAGATTGTTGCACCTCATAGGTGTCTTTACTCCAATACGGGCCGGCGTCGCGGATTTCTATTTTACCGTCGCAGAGGTATAAATAAGACGGTTTTTTTGCTTTGCCGAGAATAATCAACCGGTCAAAACCGGCATAACGAAGTTCGGGTCCGAAGAATCCACCGCAGTTAGCATCTCCTAAAAAACCGGTTTCCGGAGACTTAGCGGAAACATTATAACGGCTGGAAGAAGGCGTGAGCGTGCCGGTCAGGAGCCCCGCTCCGAATATAAGCACATTATCAGGGGAAAGAGGTTCCGCGCCTGATTTTAAATATTTATTGAGGTAATAAATATTAAGTCCCCGGCCGCCCAGGAGTTTTTTACGTAACGAATCCGGGGTTTCTTCAATCTTAACTTTCTCTTTGGATAAATCAATGATAGCGAGTTTCTTATTTAACATAATTTTTAACCGGGACGGTTAAAAATTATTATAGCAAAGATTGATTTTTTGGCAATATAATTTGAGATTGCTGGCAAAGTTAACTAGTGGTTCATAACTTTTGTTATTGTGGGTTTAATGGTAGCCAACGAACTTTATGTTCGTTGAGGAGTCTATCAACGAGCCCCGCTGAAGCGGGACTCGTTGTCTACCCACAAATTCAAATGGAATGAACCACTAGCTCATCCCGAACTTATTCAGGGTTTCATTAAATGGCAAATCCAGACCTTGATATTCATCTGGGTGAACCCATTGAACCAGCATTATTTATACGACGATTCCCGCCAAAGGCGGGTCTGCCTCTGGCATGAAAAATGATGACATTCTGTCCCCGAAAGCATTCGGGATCTACCAAAAACCTTGGTAGACAACGACCCCGCTGAGGCGGGGTCGTTGATCTGAATTTATAAATAATGCGGTTGAAAGGTCTCTCAACGGGCTCAATTTATATCTAAAAAGCCTTGACGGAAACAGGACATCTTGTTATAAAAAGACGAGAACGACCGATTCAAATGAAGGCGAAACTGAAAATGAAAGATAAAGCACTGAAGTTAACGATTAGAATAATACTATCCGCTTTTATTATTAGTCTTGTTTCCTGCGCCACTCATTATCAACTGGCTCAAAAGCATTTTGATAAAGCCAGGCATTATCACCAGTCTAAAAAACAGACGAAAAGTTTGGTTGAATATTCCACCGCCCTGGGTAAATTAAGTTTGATACCGGATAATCACCAGGGGCAATTTTTACGGGCGGAAATTTTGCATCACCTTTATTCGGTTGATGGGATTGCCCTATGGCAGAAGGCCGATGAATCGGCGCGAAATAGATGCCCGGTTCTGGCTGAAATAATCAATCACCCGAACGCTTCCGCCGATTTCCTTGACCAATCATTTGAACAAATAAAAATAATTAATCAGAAAATCGGCCGGTCTGATATTTCCAAGTTGAACCAATGGTTTTTTGTTAAAAAAGACGAAATCTCCGGTGATTTTTTTTACAGGCGGGCCAGCGAGAAATTTGATAACATTCCGGCTGAAATGGAAGGAACCGCGCCGTTTATTTTTATTGATAAATTACGGCGTTACACCTTGTACCGGATTGCTAAAAATTTTTATTTATCGGCCTGGCTTAAGTCCAATTCTCTTTCCGAAACAGATTCATATCACGCTGATTTAAAAGCAACCTGTCGTAAAAAATTACAAAATGTTTATTGGACGCTTTATGCTGTTTCCAGTTCCATCCCGCCAGGGCGGGAGTGGACCCAGGAGTTTACCCTGATGTTTAAAAACGAGTCGCGTCAATTCTTGGAAATGATGAAAAAGATAGAAGGGGTGGAAAATCAAGGACAACCGGATTCCGGCCAATTATTAGGAGAATCTCTTGATGAAAATTTTTTGCGTCTTGATGCTGATTTTCATATTAATGAAGGGCGGTCTAAAATGAGCAGCGCGGTGGAAGAAGTCCTGCGGAATAAAAAAGATAAAGCCGTCGAATATTTGATTGAAGTTTTAAAACATTTTATTTTAGCAAAAGAACTGGTCCCCCCGGTGGAACAGTCTTTTTTTGTTTATGACGATGAGGGAAAAGTGGTTTCCGGTAAAATCACTCCCGAACGGGATAAAATTGGAATTGGTTTGCTTGAAAATTCGTTATCAGATACCTATTTCCAATTACATCGGTTGACTAAGCAAGCCCCGTAACATCATATTGGATCGGCTGAATTATCTTAACGACGACTAAAAGTTAAACTTTTTGAGATCGTCAAAAGGGCGGGGTAAACAAAAAAGGCGGCTGGTCACCGAAGAGGCGACCAAACCGCCCTTTTTTTTAAACTACATTAACATTAATCAGCCACACCCCATTTTCTACCACTGTTATGAGTTATCGTCACCGGGTCAGCTGTTGGGTAGGTGTAAATTACACCAGTAGTTAACCACTTATTAGCTTCCGAACCAACATCCACTCGATAAACGGTTCCTCCCTGACTGACCATAAAACTATTGACGCCGGTCGATCCATAAGTAGCCGGTGCCGCCATAAAGGAAAAGGCGGTAGAATTGGCTGCCAGGACCGCACCGACTGAACCAACGATATTGGTACTTAACGTAACGCCACCGACGTCCAGGGTACTACCCATTGTTCTAAAATAGTAACCTGATTTCGGGGTAATGGTAATCGGGGCTGCCCACTGTTCAATTTCCGGAATGGTAAATGGAACTGCCACGCCACCCGTATAAGCGACTGGATAGAAATCAGATTTAGCAAAAGAACTATCAACAAAGTCAACGCTGATGGGACTACCAGCGCCGCCTCTTCGTAGCCGTTTGAAGCAGGAAACATCATAGGTCCAGTAATCTTTTGTCCCATTACCATCGGCATCCTGTTGCATCCAGACGTCTTCCTGCGAAAGCAACATTCTTAAACCAGCGATAGCCGATATTTCATTAGCGCTCATCTTGGAAGTCAATAACTGAGGAATTGCAATGGCCGCGATAATCGCAATAATCGCCACAACAATCATCAATTCAATCAACGTAAAACCTTGTTTACGACGCAACATATCTTTTCCTCCATTCTAATCCCGATTAAAATCGGGATTAAATATTAAAAATTTTTATAACACTTGCCGCCAACCCCTTCACCTCCTCTCCTCAGCGGCGATTAAATCGTTTCCCATTACTATAAATGTAGCAAAAATCGTGCCAGATTTTAACGGTTATATTGATTTCTAATCTAATATAAGCATATATTAGAAAGTATGACAAATTTTGTCAACAAAAAAATAAAATTTTTCAAAAAAATGTCAATCCAAGTAATTTCATAAGTCTATGCAAGTAAATTTTATTGGTTTTGCATAGCGCACCCTAAATCATGCCAAAGACATCCCGCTCCGCCTTGGCGGGGCGAATCTCGTCCCGATGTAAGAGACTGGGTTAAATAATCCAAAAAACCTTCTTTTATCAATGAGTTATGCAAACGAGATTCTTCGGCTAACGCCTCAGAATGACAATTTTGATTCATTTACCCCAGCCTCTAACAGTGGGGCGGGAAGAGTACCCAATCAGATTATAAATAATTACGGTAATTGTAGTAAAAAACAGGGAAACTCCTGCTCATTTTACTTGATCGCATAGGAAATTATTAGCCGTAGGGCTAATCAGTCCTTTGGCTGATATTAAGGCCAGGTCAACGAGGATAAATCTAATGTTGTCAAATTAAGAACTTTTTTGTCATTCTGAACTTGTTTCAGAATCTCCATTCTCAATTAAAATGCGTTTTGAGACCCTGAAACGAGTTCAGGGTGACACTTTATGGCTTAATTTGACAACATTTGGGATAAACCTCGTTGCCTACCATTTACCCATGCCGGGTAGACAACGACTACGTCCCGGCGGGGGTCGTTGAGTTTCCCGACCCCGCCTTAGCGGGGGAGGGATTTTTCTTGACCTCGTTAGAGATTGCGATATAATATTATGTATTAAAAATTAATTTGTATAAAATTTCGCAGAAATTTTATTTATGAAAATAGTAATTACCGGCGGGGCTGGTTTTATCGGGTCTCATCTCTGTGAACATTTTCTTAATCAAGGTGATGAAATTATCTGTTTAGATAATTTAATTACCGGCCGGATGGAAAATATTCAGCTATTCCTAAACCATAAAAATTTTAAATTTACTAATCATAATGTTACCGAATTTATTGAGGTGGCCGGTTCGGTGGACGCGATTCTTCATTTCGCCTCCCCGGCCAGTCCTAAGGATTATCTGGAATTCCCGATTCAGACGCTTAAGGTCGGTTCTCTGGGAACTCATAAGGCCTTGGGTTTAGCCAAGGCCAAAGGGGCAAAATTTTTACTGGCTTCAACTTCAGAGGTTTACGGCGACCCTAAAGAACATCCTCAATCCGAATCATACTGGGGCAATGTGAATCCGGTCGGTCCCCGCGGAGTCTATGATGAGGCTAAGCGGTTTGCCGAGGCGATGACAATGGCTTACCACCGGGTTCATAAACTTGATACCCGGATTGCCCGGATTTTTAACACCTATGGGCCAAAAATGCGGGTTAACGATGGCCGGGCCTTGCCCAATTTTTTTACTCAGGCAATTAAAGAAGAACCGCTGACGGTTTTTGGCGATGGTTCGCAGACCAGAAGTTTCTGTTATATTTCCGATCTGGTGGAAGGGATTGCCAGGTTACTTGAGTCGGGAGAGAATAACCCGGTTAACCTTGGTAATCCTTCGGAAATAACCATTCGGGAAATTGCGCAAAAAGTTATTGATCTTGCCGGTAGTCGGAGTAAATTAAAATTTGTATCCTTGCCTCAGGACGATCCTAAAATCAGGCAACCTGATATTACCCGGGCGAAGAAGATATTGGGTTGGGAGCCGCGGGTAGACCTCCAGACCGGTTTACAAAAAACATTTGAATATTTTAAAAAATGACCGGGGAGATTTCGCCTATAGAAGAGGATGAGAAATATGAGTAAAAGTAATCTTTTAGGTCCGATGTTCAATCCCAGCATTGAGCATTCACGTTTCTGGACGTTACGAGGCAACCCGGCGATACTGACCGGACGCCGGTTAAAACGGGAAAATGCTAAATTTAAACATAACGGAGTCCAGCACGGAGTTATTTTTCTTAATATTGGTGATACTCATTTGGAGAAAGATATCATTGTGCCGTCCTTAGTGAAAGAAGCGGTGCACCGGGCGATTGAATCACAGCGTATCTGTTATACTTTTTCTGAGGGGGAACCGGATTTGATTAAAAGCGTGGCGCATCACTACGGTGTTTCCGAATCTGAAGTCTTTATTCTTAATGGTGTGACGGAGGCGATTTTTTTTCTGGCGCGTTTGTTTGCCAGAATTCCGACCGGCGATGGTGATTTGAGTTGCTCGACTCAGCGCAATCAGCCGTGGCACAATATTATGCTGATCCGGCCGGTTTATCCACCCTGGAGCGGTATTCTGCTGGAACATGGGATTGCTTTAACTCTGGTTGACCGCTATACCGACGGCGCCCGGTGCGGCCAGCCCTGCCTTGAAGAAATAAAGGAAAAAATTAATCCGGCTACCCTGGCGGTGGTTTTAATCAGCGCCGATAACCCGACGGGTAAAGTGCTGACCAGGCAAACGGTGGAAAATATAGCCCGGATTTTAAAATATTACCGGGAAAAGAAAGGGCAGACCATTTTTATGATTGTGGACGATATTTACCGCGACTTTGTCGAGCCGGACAAGCGGGTTGATTTCCTGAAGATTTCCAACGAATACAAAGTTCCTTTGCTGCTTCTGGGCGGGATTGATAAAATTTTAGGAACCGGTTTCCACGGCGGATGGCTGGTCGTCCACATCCCCAGGATACCGGCCTTTAAAAGATTATCGCGCCAGACGCTTGAAGCAATCAGAATTTTATTTTCCAAATATCTCGGCGCTAATACGATTACCCAGTATGCGATGAAGCCGTATTTTGACGAGTCCGAACTGGTCAGGCCGGACGTTAAAAAAAATATTGATAAGTTTCGTCTCTGGTCGGATAAATTCATTAAAGGTTTATTGAAATTAGAAAAAGAAAAATTATTGAAATTCAAATATGGAGTGCCGGAACTGCCGTTATACCTCTGGCTGGAGATTTTAAATTTCAGGAAATGGGGTTCGGCCACCAGGTTTGCCGAAGCCCTGGTGACCAAAACCGGTATTTTAGTGGCGCCCGGAGACCCTTTCGGTGATAATAAATGCATCCGGATTTCCGTGGTGCGTGACCCGGTAAAACCTTTGAATATCCCGCAAATTATGTTAAACTTTATGAAATCAGCCGGCGGTTGATTTCGATTTTTTTTTAAGTGATAACAAAAAATGAAAAACAAAAAACCTATTCGCCGCAAGGGGGCTGGCCGGTGCGGACGCCCGCCAAAATCTGTTTCTTTATCCCAAAATAAAAAATCAGTCTGGTTTAAACGATTCATTAAACCGTCCCGCGAACTTTTTGGGGAAGTAGCCGTTCGGATGGAATTTGTTACCAAGCGTGATGTGCAGGCCGCCTTAAAAGTCCAGCAGCAATTGCGCCAGAGAGGTAGAAATAAATTAATCGGATTAATTATGATGGAAATGGGGTTACTCAGTACCACCCAATTAATCGCCGTGCTAAAAGAATTGGAACTTAAGGAAAGTATTTAGGTTATGCTTAAAAGCCAGACCGACCTCAATAAAACCGTTAAAGAATTACAACTGCAGGTCAATTTATTGCAGGCCTATCTTGATTATTCTCCGGATATTATTGTGGCCGGGGATGTCAACGGCCGGATTATTGAATTTAACCATGGCGCTGAAGAATTTCTGGGGTATCAAAAAGAAGAAGTGCTGGGTAAACCGATTGCCGGTTTATACCATAACCCCTGGGACCGCAAAAAAATGATGCATCTGGTTCATAAACAGGGAAAAGTGATTGATTATGAATGCCGCTTGAAAACAAAATCAAAACAAATTATTGACATTAGCACTACGGTGGCTTATCTATACAACCAGAAAAAAGAAATTATCGGAACCATCGGCATTGCCAAAGATATCAGCCGCCGGAAACAACTGGAAAATATTCTGAAAAAAACGGCGATTACCGATGGGTTGACCGGATTATATGACCGGGGGTATTTTAACACTAGAATTAAGAATGCCGTGGAAAAAAGCAAGGAATATCATAAGCAATTAAGTCTGATTATGATTGACCTGGACGGGTTTAAAAAATATAATGACCAAAAAGGGCATCTGGCCGGTGATAAGGTTCTGCATAAAATCGGGCAGATTATCCTGAAAAATACCGACCTTAAATTTGATTCGGCTTATCGTTATGGCGGCGATGAATTTGCGATTTTAATCGGGCACCGGAGAAATGCCCTGGCGGAGAAAATAGCCGAAATAATCTGCCGGAAAATATCCGAGCATTTTGCGCCGGACATTACGGCCAGTATCGGCGTGGCCAGGTTGAAAGCGGAACATGATGTGGCTGATTTTATTCACTTAGCAGATAAACAGATGTATCAGGCAAAACGGCAGGGGCGGAACCGGGTTTGTTTGTCTTCATCCGCTTTTTAATGCCAGATTAATTGAACTGTTAGGTTATTGGACTATTGGACTGTTTAACTGTTGACTACTG
>CAKKQI010000329.1 GCA_919901895.1 Candidatus Brocadiaceae bacterium
AACGTCATATTTATCCGGCACTCAATGCGTCTTCGTAAACATTCAGCAGGAGTATCGTAATTAAAATTATCGCTATGATACCGATGATATTAAGGATTAAGCCGGTGAAAATAAGTTTGTATTTTTTCCGCCTGAAGATTAGTTCTAAAACACCAACCAGGAATCCGAACAACAGAAAAAAGCCACTCATTGAAAAACAGAACAAACTAACCCACGTCCAAGGGACACCCAATCCTTTATAAATAGCCTGGCTGGTAACAGATATCATCAAAAACAGCCAACCGACCACAACCATTTTAAAGTTATCGGAAACTTTAAGTTTCGGAATTAGAAGTTGGTTTTCCCGCAATGCTTCATTTTCCATAGTGCCGCCTGCAAAATTTTAAATATTCTCCAGTTTTTATCCGCTGCCACCAGTCCCGGTTTTCCAGATACCACTGAATTGTTTTTCTAAGGCCCTCTTCAAACTTATATTTCGGCTGCCAGCCCAACTCCCTTTTGATTTTGGAAATATTCAAGGCGTAGCGCCGGTCATGCCCCGGCCGGTCTTTGACATACTGAATCAGCGATTCCGGTTTGCCCAGTTTATTAAGAATAGTTCCGGTAATTTCCAGATTCATCTTTTCGCACTGCCCGCCGATATTATAAATTTCACCGGGCTGGCCTTTGCGCAAAACCAGGTCAATCGCGGCACAATTATCTTCCACATAAAGCCAATCACGGACGTTTTTCCCATCGCCGTAAAGAGGCAACGATTTATTTTCAAAAGCGTTGGTAATAAAAAGCGGAATAACTTTTTCCGGAAACTGATAAGGGCCGTAGTTATTGCTGCTCCGGACGATAATGGCTTTATAACCGAAAGTCGTTTCATAGGCCTTAACTAAAAGGTCAGCCGCCGCCTTACTGGCTGAATAAGGACTGGACGGCTGGAGCGGATGATTTTCCGTAAAGGCCGGTTCTTTCGGTCCAAGCGAACCGTAAACTTCATCGGTGGAAATCTGGATAAAACGCGGGATTTTATATTTGATGGCGGATTCCAGAAGACACTGGGTTCCCAGAATATTAGTCTTTAAAAAGACCGCCGGGTTATAAAGACTGCGGTCAACGTGGCTTTCAGCCGCAAAGTTAACAATCGCGTCAACCCCTTTCTTAAGCAACCGCCCGACCACCAGACCGTTAGTAATATCTCCTCTGACAAATCGGTAACGTTTATCTTTCCGAACATCCCTGAGATTGTCAATGTTACCGGCATAAGTCAAGACATCCAGATTAATGATGGAAATATTTTGGCGGTGATTGAGCAGAGAGCGGATAAAATTTGACCCGATGAAACCGCATCCGCCGGTGATAAGTATTTTCTCATTCATATATGCCGTTACGATTAAATTTCTTTATTAATGTTTCAGCCAAAGGACTGATTCGTCCTCCGGCGAAAAAAGGCAATGCCGATATACCTTATATTCAAAAACTATGTCGTATCGGCATATAAACAATACCATATTTATTTTTATTTGCCAAATTAAAAAAAGAAGATATTTCTCCTTGACACCGCATTAGAACCTGCTATAATAAATTTAATAAGAAGAAAAATTATAATGAACAAAAATGACCTTTTAAAATGGGAAAATGGATTTAAAGCCGCCCGGGAAATGGAATGTCGCCTTATCCGTAAACAGCCGCTTAACCAGGAACGTTCGATCCGACTGGCTCTTCTGCTTGTTGATCTATGCCGCCAACAAGGTGTCTGGCCAATTCGGGATAGCCAAAATCAAGTTCGAGAACGCGAAGTAAATATTGTTCGGGACCGGTGGAAAATTTTAAAGAAGGCAGTTAAAAGTGACTGAACCAGCCCATGAATTTATTACTGCGTTAAGAGATATAATGCAGGTCATCGAAACCGATTACCAGGGAATGATTATAGGAGGCGTGGCTGTAATCGCCCTTGGCTACCCACGCCTGACAACGGATATTGATTCAACCATCCTGGTCAGTCTTAATGCTCTTGAACCACTTCTTAAAAAACTTGATACTCACGGGATAGATTCAAGAATTGAAAATACCATCGATTTCGCAAAATCTAATCACGTCCTGTTAATGAAACATCGTACGTCCGGCATTAATATTGATATTAGTTTAGCCGGATTACCCTTTGAAAAAAAAGCAATCGCTGACCGGCAATTTATTAATTTTGCCGGCGTTAGAATTGCTATCCCAAAAGTTGAAGATATCTTGATTTACAAAATGGTTGCCTCACGCACCAAAGATTTACGAGATGTTGAAGAATTATTACTCAGACACATTGATAAAATTAACCTGGCTGAAGTCAGAAATGTGCTAAAGCAATTCGCAACTTTGCTTGAACGACCCGAAATAATAACGCAACTTGAAGAACTAATCAAACGGGTAAAATAATAATTACCTTATTATGCCTGAAACCGAATTAAAAGACTTGGAAAAATTATTCATCGCGCTGGCCAAGAATAAAGGTTCTGACCTGCATTTAAAAGTCGGCTTGAAACCGATTTTCCGGGTGGCGGGCGTTTTACATGAAGCCGGGCCCCGGGTTTTAACGGCCGATGGTTTAAAAAAATTAGTTTATGAAATCCTGACCGAAAAACAGCGGGAAAAATTTGCATCCGCCTCAGGCGGACACGATCTTGATTTTGCCTATAGCCTTGAAGGAACCGGCCGGTTCCGCGTAAACGTCTTTCAGGAACGCGGTCAGGTTGCCCTGGCCGTTCGCCGGGTTAATAC
>CAKKQI010000330.1 GCA_919901895.1 Candidatus Brocadiaceae bacterium
AACAGAATCGTCCATTTTTATCATATTTTCTAATACCTGCTCGTTTTCTTCCCGGGCGCTCGTAAGTTTGTTCTCGATCACCCACCCTATGGATTTTCTGATGTTGGTGAAGTCCGATGAATGGTAACTTATAATATCATTAGTCATGGGTGTAGAATTGCTGAGTTCGTCCGGGCCGGTTGCCTTAATACGGATTTCAGACACTTCGTTATCAAGCATTGTCTGTAATATTTTCTTAATACCGACCGAATCGGTTTTGTCTATTACCGAAGATAGGGGCCTGGTTCTGAATGCCTTTTTAACGGAGATAGTAATATTTTTAACCTCGGCATCACTGATTGTATTTTCTTGCGGTAAAAGGGTTAGGGCGTCTTTAATGAAAGTGTTATCGTTTTCTTTAAATGTTATCTGGTCCGGTGAGACTTTCTGCAACAATAGTTTGACCTTTGCCTTGATGGATTGATTGGTCGTCTCAACAAATAATTTTACCATGTATAAAATATGGCTGGGGTTATCGGAAGCAAGTTGGGTCAGAATTCTGTCAAAGTCTTTCTCGTTCTTTTCCGCAAGGGCAACCGAATTGTTTATCAAGTCATCTGTATAAGAAGAAGGGTGAAGATACTCGCTGTTGATTGAGTCAATCAAAGATTGAATCTTATACTGGTATTCTTCATCGGAGATTGGCTGGGTGGCTTCTTCTTTTTTGGGACAACCGCACAATACCACGGCCAGGCAACTGATTGATACCAAAAAATAGAGTTTGTTTTTCATATTATGGATCTGGTAATTATTTAGCCAAATGAAGAAGAATGGCGGGGACAATCCGCTCCGCCTTCCGCCTTAGGCGGAGCGGAAGGCGGACCGCCGCTACCGCCAATCATTTTATTAGACGCTCTTAATGTAGTATTTAACTGGAACCGTTTAATGCCCTTTAAGCGTCTGGGCGTATTTCTCAATGGTTTTTTGGTATTTAGGATAAAATTTTGCCTTGGTCCAGACGGCAAACCGGAGTTTTAATCCCGAAACATTAATTACTCGTATATAATATTGATATTTTATTTTATCAATCATTGTCGTATAAGTAATCGTTGCTTCTTCCTGGCCGCCTGATTCATTGATTAACTCGGCGGGGGATGAACTTTTTAGGTTATCCAGCATATTATCAAGATACTCATCGCAATCACTTTCTGATTTATCCATCATAATTAATCCTTCAACGGTATAATTTTTATCGTAGAATTCAGCGATTTGGCCTTCGTTTTCTTTGTCAAAAATTTTCATTTGCCATTCGTCCGGCAGGGTAACTTCAAATCCCCAACGGTTGCTGGTCCACTTTTTTTCATTTGTTTTAACGGGAATCTCATCTTCGTCCGGTTTGTTCGGTTTTTTGGTCTGAAGTTGGTCTTCTTTTTGTTTTAATTCGGCGAGTAGATTATTTATTTCAGCGTTACCCGGCGCCAGGGATGAGGCCTCATTAAGAACCTGCCGGGCTGCGACTAAATTGCCTGCTTTGAGATGCTGGCGGGCCTGTGGTAAATAGTTATTCAGTTTTTCTTGGGTATCTCTGGTATTTTTCTGACCGGTTAACTTATTAGATAGTTCTTTTAGCCGCGGCGAATCAGGAGAAAGAGAGCTGGCTTCATTTAAAACTTCTTCGGCTTTTTGTAAGTCATTCGTTTGCAATAAAATTTCTGCTCGCACAAGCAACCCATTTAATCTATCCAGATCATGGTTTTGCTGCTTAATCTTATCTGCGATCAGGGCTAAAATAATAATCCCGCCGACCATAAATAAAATAACACCTAGGGTAATCATTGAAACCGTTAACAGGCTAAGTTTTCTTTTCTTTTTGGAGAAAATCGGAATAATGGTGGGAGTGTCGCTGGTACCGGTCGACGTTGTTTTAGAAGCATAAACCGGTGTTTGTTGTTTCATCGCTTCCAGGTCGGCAATTAATTGGTCCGGTGTGAGATAACGCTGGTTCGGGTCTTTCTGAATGCATTTAATAATAATTGTTTCCAGGCGGGCCGGCAGTTCCGGGTTAATCCGGCTGGGCGCCAGCGGCGTATCATAAATATGATGCCGGATTAAACTCATTGCCGTTTCACTTTCAAACGGAATCTTACCGGTGGCCATTTCATAAAGAACAATGCCCAGCGAATAAATATCGGTTCTGATGTCAACCGGATTGCCTAACCCCTGTTCCGGCGAAATATATTTAGGCGTTCCGATGATCGTTCCAACCATGGTCGCATCTTTTTCTTCTTGGAATAATTTAGCCAGTCCGAAATCCATCACTTTAATTCGCGCTTCGGTGATATCAAAATCAAGCAGGGCGAGGCTTTCGGGTTGGTCTTTTCTTGGGGGAGCGCTGCTGATAACCGAACTGGAAAAAGAGACCATAATATTGGAAGGTTTGATGTCGCGGTGGATAATTTTAGCCGGGCTATCCCAGGCGGTTTTTAAGGCGTGGGTTACCGATAATCCCAGATGAATAATTTCAGCCGTGGTGAATTTCCGCCCGCGCCCGATGAATTTCTGGAGATGGATGCCC
>CAKKQI010000331.1 GCA_919901895.1 Candidatus Brocadiaceae bacterium
TGAGTCTTAACTCAGCCGGGGCCGACCCCGTTGAGCAGAAAAGATGGGATGATAAAGCGACGACCCTGGAAAGACATCTCAAAACAATGGCCGGCCGGATGGACCAGGCCCTCTTTTACGAAATGAATAAAAATGCGGAAGAATTGTATTATCAATTACAAAAAGAAGGCCGATTTTCTCCCGCCGCGCGGAAATTTTCTGAAATCTCCCTGAAAACAGTCGGGTCCGAAGGTCTGCCTTCTTTTTATCAGGAAGTCCTGATCGGTAAATCGGCCCTGATGCAGGAGGTGTATTACCTGATCGAAAGAGTCGCCCCAACCGATTTGCCGATTTTAATCTACGGTGAGACCGGCACTGGTAAGGAACTGGTCGCCCGGGCGATTCACCAACGCAGTTTACGCTCCCGGCAAATCTGGTTGGCTTGTAATACCGGCGCAATTCCGGAGACGCTTCTGGAGAGCGAACTCTTCGGGTATGTTAAGGGGGCTTTTACCGGAGCGCAATCGGATAAAAAAGGTTATATTGAACTCGCTTCCAACGGCACGCTTTTCTTAGATGAAATCGGTAATATGTCTTTGGGGATGCAGCAGAAATTATTACGCGTGATGGAGGATAACCAGTTATGGCGGGTCGGGGCGGAAAAAGCCATTACCGTCAACACCCGTTTTGTCCTGGCCAGTAATGAAGACTTGGAAGAACTGGTCAAAGCCAAACGCTTCCGGGAGGATTTATTCTACCGGATAAACACAATTATTATCACCCTGCCGGCGTTAAAGGAAAGAAAAGAAGATATTCCGCTTCTGCTTCAACGCTTTCTTGAAAAATACGCCGGTAAACATGCCTCATTCACCATTCCGGATTCTACATTACGCATTCTGACCAACTATTCCTGGCCCGGTAATATCAGGGAGTTAGAAAATGAGATAAAAAAAATCTGTACCTTGCATCCTAAAGGCGGTTCTATTACGGAAACAATGTTATCGGAAACTATCCGCCAGCCAACTACGGCAATTCCGACCGCCGGTCAGGATAACTCCTCGCTCGGCGAGTCGGTTGATAATTTTGAAAAACGAATGATTGAAGACGCCTTAATGAAATGCGCTGGTAATATCAGCCGGGCCGCCCGATTGCTCCAATGCGACCGGCCCAGTCTGCACCGTAAGATGAAACGTCTGAAAATCACCGCTCTCAATTCGTAATTATTTAGCGGAACGAAATCCCCCTTTTCCGACATTCGTCGGAATCGTATCGGCATAGTGTTCAAGAACAATTTATCTAGTCTAGCCTTCAGAGGCGGGGACAAGCCCATTGTTGTCAAATTAAGCGGTAGTTATAACTATTTATTACTTATGGCGTTACAGTTTTAATATCGTAGGTATTTGCCATCGGGCTGTTGAAACCTTTAAAATTCAACGACCAATCTCCTGCCCCGGCGGGACGGGGTCGTTGTCTACCGAGGTTTTTGGTAGACAACGCAATTTATTGCGTTGATTATTACAACAGAACGAAAATAATATTATCAGGTAGATAATCCCTCACAGGATTGACTTGATATTCGGATCGGCTCTAAGAGATCACAGACCAGCGCCTGTAACACTTTGCAACACCTGTAACGCTTCGCAACAACTACCTTAGTCATTCCGGCGCAACCACCAAGTATTCTTTTGCTTTAACTCGTTGTTTTGCAAGAGATTACGTAATTTTAACCTTTCGCCGTCATCAGCAATCTCTGGCACGCTATTTGCTCTATATAATATGTAGCGGCGAGGATTATCTTCGCCTTGGTCAAGGAGAGCAAATAAAATGAAAACTCATAATCTGTGTAATCAGTTTCAATCTGTGTCATCTGTGAAAGGCTCGGCCCTAATGATTACCGCCGTAGTCGTAATGACCATGGTCGTTATCAGCGGCGTCCTGTTAAATGACGTGGTAGTTCATAATAAACTGGTTAATAGTTATGAACAAAATTACCAACTGCGCTATGCGGCTGATGCCGGACTGGAGCAGGTCAAATACCAGGTTTCTACTAATTCCGCCTGGCTGGCGGCTAATAGTTCCACCACCGGTTTCCTGGCTTTTGATAACCTGCTGATTGATAGCGTACCGGTGGACGTGCTTATTACCGATCTGGGGACAATTACTAACGGCGCTAAATTTTATAAAGTTATGTCTACCGCAGAGATAATCGCTGGCAGTCAAATTGGCAAATATCGGGCGTCAACGAATATTATTATCGATAACCCTCTTTACCGCCCGAGAGATACTTTTTTTTCAGAAGGCAATATAACAACCGGTTTCGGCGGCTTGAATGTTTCAGGCACCGTTTTTACTAATAAAAATCTTGCGCAACAGAAGCCGAATGGCGGCGGCGACTGGGAAACGGCTTATTATTATAATGATGTCACGGCTGCCGGCAGCATTGCGGATGCTTATACTGTTTTTAAGGGCGCAAAAATATCAGGCGCGGCCACGCGGACATTGCCTAATGTTTCTTCTGCTCTATTAGGCGCCTACGCCAGCGCCTCCAGTCAGGCTGACCCTTTCTGGATTAATGAAGAAAATCCATTTTATCAAAGTGTTCTCCCCTATGGATCTTATTATGATTCTAGCGAAGAGGTATGGAAAACCGGGTCTCTATATTCGGATCCTCAAGTATCTATTACTTTAGTAGGAAACCAGGTAGCGATAACCGTAAGCTCTTCATCTGGAGTAATCGCCGACGTTTATGATTTACCGACTAACAAATTGATTTATATTGGTAATGATCCATCCATTGACAAGCCAAACAGTGTTTTAGCCGCTCCAACTCTCTTCACACCGGCTATTACGGGAGAAAGCACTCTTAACGGCCGCTTGGCTATTATGTCAAAAGTACCTTTATATATCAAAAAAAGTATCCGTTATGTTGATAATGAGGGGGACCCGGCCTATATTCTGACTAAAGACGATGTTCCGACCAGCACCAATACGCCGGCCGGCGTCTCGTGGACCGCGGCTAACGGTTATGCTTATGTTCCTAATCCGGCTTATAACGGCACGTCTAACTTGCACCTTGTTAGTTCTGCTCCTTCAGGCGATACTAATTCTAATATTATAATAGATGGCGCGTATGAACAACCGTATAATATGGAACTACATGCGACAATACTGAGTTCTGTACTCGGCGGCTGGAAGGGAGTAATCGGTGGTAGCTGGAGCTATGGCCAGCAACTGGGAAATTTCCGGTTTGTCGGAGCGATAACCGAACCCCGAGCATCTGGTATTTATCTTTGGTTATTAAAATATTGCTGGTCTCTAAGTAATGAATATATTTATGATTCCACTTTGTTGACCAATACGCCGGCCTGGTCGCCGCCGGCGCCTCCGGGGTCTGAGGGCGCTGGTTCTTCAAATTTTACTTTCACTTCCTGGCGCAGAGAATAAATTATATATTCCATATCACCGGCCGCGCGGTCGTGTGGAACACGCGGCAGAATTAACCTATTTATAATGGCTCTGTTGAAACCCTGCTTTATTTGTCATTGCGAGCGATCCCGCCAAAGGCGGGTCCGCCTCAGGCGGAAGCGAAGCAATCTCGTTAGCGTATTTGAGATTGCCACGTGGCACTAAGGCGCCACTCGCAATGACATACCGGCTGCGTAAACCAGAGGGTTTCAACAGAGCCATTTATAATAATATTACCACCAACCTGCCGCCCCGCGGAACGCGGGGTGACACTATTGTGCCGCCGTTTTTCTCGCCTTTCGGGAATAGTTTTCCGTAATTAAACTTGCCTATCTATGCAAAACCACCTAAATTGTCTTGCATATTCTTGCCGACCGTCATTGTCCGATTTAATACGTCTGTATCACGCGTCCGCGTGGTCGGACAATCCAGATTTCTGGGTTCCCCGGTCAAGCCGGGGAATGACTGATTACTTTATTGGTTTTGCATAGGTAAATACGCCTCATAAGTGAGTGACAGCACCAGTTTATTAAACGAACGCTGTCTTGACAAAGAAAAACTCCCCTTCCCAATTTTCTTGCAAAACAATATTTTTACGATAAGATGACTTTATATGAAAAAAGCGTTAATGGTCTGGGGCGGATGGCGCGGGCATGAACCGAAACAGTGCGTTGAAATTTTCGCGCCCATCCTGCAAACCAAAGGATTTAAAGTAACCATATCAAATACTTTAAATATTTATCTCAACCGGCCGAAAATGAAATCAACGGACTTAATCATTCCGGTCTGGACCATGGGTCAGATTACCGCCGAACAGGAAGAAGCGCTGATGGAGACCGTCGCGAACGGAGCGGGCCTGGCCGGCTGGCACGGCGGAATGGCCGATTCTTTCCGGAATAATACGAATTACCAGTTTATGGTGGGCGGGCAATGGGTCGCTCATCCGGGCGGTATCGTTGATTACAAAATAAATATCATCAAACCAAACGACCCCATTGTCCGGGGTATCAAAGATTTCAAAATCAAATCGGAACAGTATTATATGCACGTTGACCCGGCCAACGAGGTCTTGGCCGTAACCAGATTTAATAATAAACCCGGCGCATATCTGAAGAAACCCTATCGCTGGATAAAGGGAGTGGTGATGCCGATGATTTGGAAACGCCGCTGGGGCAAGGGAAAAATATTTTATGCCGCGCCCGGACATACCACCGCTGATTTTCTCATTCCTGAATTGAAAGAAATTGTTGTCCGCGGAATGCTCTGGGCCAGCCGCTGCTACTCTGCGATTCATCCTTCGTAGAAACTACTTCGGAGAAGGAAGCGCTGCGTAGCACAAGTGAATTTATGATCAAGTAAAATTGCCGTCCCAGTAATCACTTGATTAGCAATTTTACGCAGCCCCTGGGCGACCTCGACGAAAGTCGGGGAAGTTGAATGGGTCAATATGGCTTATTTAAAACCATCGACAAAATGTCATTGCGAGTGGCGCCTTAGCGCCACGTGGCAATCTGACGCAGAGCGTCATTCTGAGGCGAAGCCGAAGAATCTTGTTGTAAGTTACAAGACTCTTCGCTACCGCTCAGAGTGACACTTCGTGTCAGATTACTTCGTCGTCCGCCTAAGGCGGACTCCTCGTAATGACACAAAGGGTAGGGTTTCAACTGAGCCGGTCAATATAATTTTCTATGCTATCAAACAAAATAAAAGTCGGGATAATCGGCTGCGGGAACATCAGTCCGGTTTATTTCCGCGCCGGTAAACGGTTTGAAAGTATTGAAATCAAAACCTGCGGCGATTTGATAACGGAACGGGCCGAAGCCCGGGCGCGGGAGTTCGGGATACCTGAAGCGGCAACGGTTGAAAAACTGTTGGCCGACCCCGAGATAAAAATTGTTCTAAATCTGACTCTGCCGGCCGTTCATAGTGAAATCGCCCTGGCCGCCCTGAAAGCAGGTAAAAACATTTATAACGAAAAACCACTGGCCATCACCAGAGAGGCCGGCCGGCA
>CAKKQI010000332.1 GCA_919901895.1 Candidatus Brocadiaceae bacterium
TGCCGCCCTTCGGGGCGAGCCTCGCCCTGCGGGGCGGGGGCCAGGCAGGCAAAGACCAATCCGAGAAAGGCGAACAAAATCTTTTTAGACATAGACCTTCCCTCCTAATAATGAACCCACAGCCGTAGGGACTCTGTTCTCGTCCCGCCTAATGTGATTTTGACAGTACCATCTGGAAAGATTTACCTAAAGGTTGAAATCCTTTCACTTCTCCTTGAGATAGTTTTTCTCTGATTTCCTCAAAGCGTCTAACCACCCTTTGGTCATAGAGACGCTCTCCGCAATGGAGACAGACCTCGGCTTTGACCTTTAAGACAACCGTATTCTTACCACCCCGAAGCAACTTTTCCACCACTTTGGTAGATAATTCTCCTCCACAGATAGGACATTTATTAAAAGGTTTCATCATATTCTATCTTCTCCTTTCCCGCCAGTTATTCCATTTTTCTGGGCTGGGCCGATATACTGTAATCAAAACCGCCCACTCTGTTTCCCGATTATATGCCCAGACACTATGCACCGGTTCATCTTTAAATGTCTTGCCATAGACCAAACAACTTGGATATGGCTTATCTTTAGGATATTGTTCAATAATCTCACCTTGGACAACTGACAAAAATATTGCTTCGTATGAAAGATTATCATCCTGTGTTTCTTCATCAGCATGGTCACTAATACGAACCTTTCCTAATTCTATCGCCTTAATAATCCCTGATATTTTTATCATTTTATTTAATTGGTTAATCTGTCCAAAAAGTCCTGTTTTAAGGTAGCCGCACCATTAAGAGCCGATCTCGGTAGGGCGTGTAACTCAAGCCACAGTGGGATCCTATTTCCCCGACGCAGCGACAGCCCCCCGATATTACATCGGGGGATAAATGGCGCTGCCTGTGGCGCTTCCAGCGCCAGAAGACGCCCCCGTTCCGTCCCGCCCCAAGAGCGGGGACCCCGCCCGAAGCGAGGTTCCCGCCTCTGGCGAGGTTCGACCCGAAGGGCGACGCCCTCTTGGCGATCCGCCATAATATAAACAAGTGTTTATGCAACAGGCTCTATTCTGAAATTAATCCATTTATCATGGTCTCGCCTCGTCTTCCCGCCCTTCGGGGCGAGCCTCGCCAAAGGGCGGGAAGCGGGTCGGCCAATCTGCCACAATAACTATGGACAAGTTATTTTACTATATCAAAAAGCAAAGTTAAATCAAGAAAATTATTCAACAAAGCCTAAATTATTCCGGCTTCTTTTCTTCCTGGTCAAGAAAAATCTTTGCAAAAATTCAGATAAATTCATTGATTTTTAAGTTTTCAATGATATAATAAAAATAACATTTTAAAAAAAATATGCCTGTGGTTCGGCAGGCTCACCACTAATTAGGCTATGATTAGTAGGTAGTGAGCGAAGCCGAACTACCTGTTAGGCTATGATTAGGAGGATGCCCCTTATGTCAAAGAGAAAATGCTGGTCAAAAACAATCTGTGTCTTAACGGGAATTTCATTGCTCGTTAACTCGTCCTGTGTAACTTCAACCAGAAATTTAGGCGAGTTTAAAGAAGAAATGGTCAGTGAACGTAAAGTAAAAAGCGAAGAAATGACCAATCCTCCGGTCGTGGAAATAACTAAAAAACCATCGGCGGCTGAACCGGAGATCGGCGTTAAAGTGACGGCCGAGATGATCAGGCGTGATTCGTTCGTGCAGAAATACGAAAAATCGGAAAAGATTGAACAAATCACCAGCGGCAAAGGTTTAATGATTCTGGGCGGAATCAGTATGGGAACAGGACTTGTTTCATGGATAATTAATACCGTCCAGGCGACTGAAGATACGACTCTTTCTGACGCGGAAAACAAAGAAAACGAGGATAAGTATCTACCTAAAGCAAAACAGGGATTACAGATTCTGGCCGTCGGATTAATTCCGCTGATCGTCGGTTCGGCGACCGAAAAAAAGACGATCTCTTCATATCGCTCGGTTGGAAGTTCCGAAAATAATATTACGCGTGATACGAATCTGAACCGAATCGTTCCCGCGAGTAATTTGACCGTCAATACCTCTGTGCAAAATGACCAGGTGATTCGCTCTGCTTCTGCGACGACCGACGGAAAAGGCCTGGCCGTTCTTAAAATAGATAATCTCCTGTGGGAAGTAATTGCGAACTCGCCGAAACTACCGGATAATCTGACGGTGGCCATTGAACCGCAAAACGGCCGCAAAACTAATTTACCGTTAACCATTGAAGAAGCGGTGGCCATTATGTCGCATGGAAAGGTTGATTGGTCGCGCGGGCCGGAAGGACTGACCCCTTATCCGGAAACCCGGTTGAGCATTGGCGGAAGTTCCAAGGCCGGCGAAACAGCCACACTCACTATTGCTATTTCTAATCAAAAAGGAAAAGGTGATTGTTACCGCATCCAGGCCCTGGTGAAAAGTGACGAAACGCTTTTCAACCGACGCATCCTGATCGGTCATCTTAAAGTGGGCGAAGAAATTACCGTGGAAGATAAGGTGGAAATACCGCGGCTGTGGACGGACCGCGTCATACCTTTAACCATATCTTTTACCGAACTTTATAATAATATTCCCGACCCTTTAGAAGCCCGGGTGGTGATTGAAGGATTACCGCGGCCGGGACTGGCTTATTCTTATCAGATTATTGACGACGGAACCGGGAACTCCGTTGGCAATGGCGATGGGCAAGCCCAGAAAGGCGAGGCGCTGGATATTGAAGTAACCGTCAATAACATCGGTTCGGTGCCGGCAAAAAACACCCAGGCGCAAATATCATTCGTTTCTGCACCAGGCGAAGGAGTCAGCATCCAGCGTAATAATTTTTCACTGGGTGACCTCGCCCCGAATGAAAGCAAAAAAGAACGGTTTACCATCGGCATCAAAAAAATTGCCCAGGCAAACGAATTTAAACTTAATCTTGAAATAAAAGAACAGGACTTTAATGTTTCCACGACTGATACCGTTAACATTAAAATTGGCGCACTGACCGAATCCAAACCGATGGCCTTAAGTCCTAAACAGGCTTATGTAACTTCGGAAGAAATGGCGGTTTATGGCGGCGCCGGAGCCGAAAGCGTGGTTCGTTTCCGCCTGAAAAAAGATAGCCCCCTCACCGTCACCGGCCAACTCGGCGATTGGTATAAAGTTGACCTGGGAAACAACCGAACCGGCTGGGTAACTAAAAATAATATTGATTTTACCGCGCCTAAATCTGTCCCGGCCACCACTGCCACCGCGACCGCCACCCCAACCGTGATTGAAGTAATGCAAAAAGCGCCGCCCTTAATCGTCGTCGCCAACCCGCAAAAAACTGTCGTTGAAACAACCGACCCGTCGATTAAAATTGTCGGAACCGTGGGCGATGACCGTTCGGTAGAAAAAATAGATATCCTGCTTAATGGACAGGTCTTAAAAAGTCTGACCACCAGAGGCATCAGCGTGGTGGAAAGGCCCGGCGGCGCGACGGATGAAAAGGTCACCACTTATCATTTTGAACAAGAAGTTACTCTTGTTCCAGGACTGAATGAAATCAGAATTATCGCGGCTGATGATGAAGGCCTGACCCGCAGCCATCTCATTAAAGTAACTAAAATTGAAGTCATGGGTGAAGTTCATTTATTAGTAATTGGTATCAGTAATTATGAGGACCCCAATATCAAAGACCTTCCCTACGCCGAAGAAGATGCCCGGGCCATCCTTGAATTCTTCCGGGAAAATACCCGCTCGCCGGTCAAACCGGAAAATATCACTTCAATCACCGGTAAAGAAGCCACGGCTAAAAATATCCGCAAAGCGATCGGTCAATTAGCCAAAAAATCCAAAAAAGAAGATATGGTTATTTTTTATTACGCCGGACACGGCGATGTGGGTAAACACCCCAATCAAGGCGTTGAATACTACCTCATCCCGGTGGATGCTGAAAAAGAAGACCTCTTCAGCACCGCGATGGAATTAAGTGAGGCCCAACGACTCTGGAGCGCCGTTACTTCAAAACGAAAAATCTTCATCGCCGATTCCTGTAATTCCGGAGGATTTACTGATTTAAGAGGCGATGTGGACGGCTTTGAAAAAGGGATGGGTGAAGGCACCATTGTAATGACCGCATCCTCACGCGGTCAAAAGGCGCTTGAAGATTCTCGCCTAAAACATGGACTATTTACTTATTACCTTCTCGAGGGATTAAATGGCCAGGCTAATAAAGATGCCGATAACCGGGTCAGTATCACCGAACTGAAGGAATATCTTGATAAAAACGTACCTGAGAAAGCCCGGGAAATCGGGTCAGCCCAAACACCGGTGATCAAAATAGAAAGTTCAGGCGAATTATATTTAACCAAATAACTGAACTGTTGACCACTGTTACATCAGATACGATTAACGGCTGAACGGTTTTTCTTTTTGGAAATCCGGAATAAAATCGTCGCTGCTAATCAGGTTCTGAATATAACAGTTTTCCAACCCTAATGACTCCGCATCATTGACTACTTTTTCATATTCAGCCCGACTCAGACGGCGGTTAAGAACCGGATGCTGATGAGCCTGATAACAGGGATGGTATTGCGACATCAGACTGAGATAAGCCGTTCCGGAAATTTCCCGGACGATGAATTCAAGCGAATCAAAACTGCCGGCTTTATCCTGCGGCAGAACCAGATGTCTGACCAGAAGACCGCGCCGGGCGATGCCGTTTTCATCAGTAACCAGATTACCCACCTGGCGATACATTTCTTTAAGAGCCAACCGATTGGGCTCGACATAATCAGCCACCCGGGAACACTCCTCGGCTTGTTTATTTTCACTGTATTTGATATCGGGCAAATAAATATCCACCACACCTTCCATGAGTTTTAACGTTTCTATGCTATCATAACCGTTGGTATTGTAAACAATCGGGATAACTAAACCATTTTCGGCGGCATAAAGAAGCGATTCTAAAATCTGGGGCACAAAATGAGTCGGCGAAACCAGATTGATATTATGGCATCCCTGCTCTTGCAAAGAAATCATTATCTGACCTAATTCGTCCGCGGCCACCGGCCGCCCCAGATATTCCTGGCTGATTTGATAATTCTGGCAAAAAAGGCAGCGTAGGTTGCAACCGGTAAAAAAGATGGTGCCGGAACCCCTCGGCAGGCTCGGGGCTGAGCCCCAGCCGAAGCCACCCCGATGAACATCGGGGCCGGATATAGGTGGTTCTTCGCCGTAATGCGGCCCGGCGCTGGAAAACACTGCGGTTACGCCGCTTTTACAAAAACCTAACTCGCCATTAAGGCGATTGGCCTCACACCGACGCGGGCATAAGATGCATTTTTTCAATATCTCTTTGGCCAAAACAACCCGCCGGCCTAATTCGCCTGATTTTAATAATGTAAGATAGCTGCTTTTCATACTAATCATAGCCTAACAGGTTCTATATCATAATCGCTTTACCACTTCTTGTCAAGAGAGGGATGCATCTCAATTTTATAGACACTGTCCCTTATTTTTTGCTTGCCCCGTTAGAGATTTGTTGTATAATATGACACTGGGAGTGAGTCTCCCGATATAATATCGGGGGGATATCCGCCAGAGGACGGATCCGCCTCAGGCGGAAACTCCGCGAATCTATATAAATAATTATGTCACGTCTTATTTTTTTTATATTTTTCCTGATTTTATCCACGCTGGCGAGCGGACCGACCGGCTGCGGCGGGATCCCGGCTAAAAACGGAACTCCCCAGCCGGATGATAAAAATTTCCAGATGGCGGAACAGTCTTTTTTACAGGGAGATTACGTTTCGGCTTCAAACTTCTATCAAATTTTCATCAAAAATAATCCCCGTTCGGCTTATTTACCGGAATCTGTTTACCGGACCGGTCTCTGCCAGATATCGTTAGGCGAATATGATCAAGCCATTGCGACTTTTCAGGAAGTTCTCGGCAAAGCCAGGTCGGAAGAACTTCGCACTCAGGTTCTGGCCGGGCTGGGCCAGACATATATGTTTAAAGGCGCTTACGAAAAATCAGCCCTCTATTACCAGAAGGCGCTGAGAGGCAACACCGGCACCATTTCTTTACCGGAAATTTATTTCAATCTCGGCACCGCCCTGATGCGCAGCGGTGAATGGCAGAAGGGAAATGAATATTTCCGCCGGTTATTAAAATTAACTTCCGAAGGTCCGCTGGCCGAATCAGCCCAAGAACGGTTATTGCTTCCTAAAAATATCTTTACGGTCCAGATTGCCAAATACCGCGATGAAAAAAATGCGCAGAAACATCTGGCTGAATTAAATGAACAAAAAGATATTAATGCTTCTATCAAGATAATGCTGATTAACGGCGAAACGTTTTATTTTATCTGGGCCGGCAGTTTTTCCAACTGGGATACGGCCAAACAACGCGCCGAAGAACTGCGCGAAAAAGGGATTGAAGCCATGATCGT
>CAKKQI010000333.1 GCA_919901895.1 Candidatus Brocadiaceae bacterium
AAAGAATAATTTCGCAACCGGATTGCTTCATCTGTTTGAGAAGCTCCGGATCAAGGTTCTGAACACGCGTCATACAGGACCAGCGGCAATTGAATTCCTTGAGAACGTGGCACAGATCAATCGTGCGCTGACGATCCGGCAAAGCAAAAGTAAGGTCCACTAAATAAAGGAATTCAAAATGGTGTTTCTGTTTTAATACCTGCAACTCAGCCCGGAATTTAGCCGGTGATTTCAAACTAAGTTTCGGAGTGGTGCGATAACAAAAAGAACAGCTCATATAACAACCGCGACTGGCCGATATCAGAATTTCTTTAATCTTCGGACTTTTTTGAACGCCGGGCCAGAGCGATAAATTCATCACGGGAAGGTTATCTAAATCAGTCATCTGGGCACGCGGTTCGGTAAAGATTAATTTGTCAGCCGGAGTTTTATAACAAATGCCTTCGATTTGGTTTAATTGGTCTGGAAGAATCAACGACCATAAAGGTCGTTGGCTACCGTCAGATTGGGATGGTCGAGAACGATGTTTCCCATCGTTGAGGCCTTCCATTAATTCTAAAATAGTTAATTCCCCTTCACCCAGGACCGCCAGGTCGGCTTTGGTATTTTCCATTATCACCTTCGGAACAGAAGTAACCAGCGAGCCGCCCAGGATAATTAATTTTTCCGGATAGGCGGATTTAATCCGTCCGGTCAGTTCTTCTAAAAAAGGAAAACTGTCCTCGTAAGTAGCAATACCAACAATATCAACATCTGATATATTTTCAATTACCTGTTGAACCGGGTTGTTACTGAAACGCGTATCAATAATTTTTACCGGACAACCGGCGTTGTGCAAAACCGTGGCAATATAAGAAACGCCTTCAAACGGCTGCCGCAGAACAAACTCCCAGCCTTCAGGCACCGTAAACACCGAATCAGGTACCACGATCCCAAAAGACGATTTAGTGTCATCAATCGGCCGAGGCTCGCCGCTTAGTTGTTTGAGTAATTGTTGAGTATCCATATAAAAATTTTACACCGAATGCATCTCTATTTTTAGAGCATCCCCATAGGGTAGACGGAAGCCCTTGTCCCGCCAAGGCGGGAGTTCAAGCCGGGGCTTGACCCCGATTGCACATCGGGGTTTGGAACAAAAATTTACTAATACACTTTTATCCGCTCGCCTGAAAAGGTGCGATAAAACTGGAAATCTGTTTCCATATCTTTAAGATGTTTCCATAATTTTTGTTCTAATTCGTAAGCAATGCGCCGGAATTTAACCGGGGCCTGGTCACCCGCCGCAATTAAATTATTTTTTTCTTCAAGGTCATTATCTAAATTATATAATTCTTTACCGTCGTTCTCCAGCGTATAAATAAATTTGTACTTATTGCCATCGTGAACCGTTCTAAGACAGCGTTTAAAAGTTACCAGGCGGTAATCGGTTTCGCAGAAAATATCGCGGGTCGGTATTTTTTCACCCCTGAGCAACGGCAACAAACTAATGCCGACGGCCACCGGTTTATTTTTCAAGGGATTCTCATAACCTAATAACTCCATCACGGTCGGCATAATATCAATGGTGCTGACCGGTTCGCTAATAACCTTCCCGACTCCCGCTTTAGAGCTGGATTTATCAGGCAGAATCATAATTAAAGGAACGTGCACCAGTTCTTCGTATAAAGTCGGCCCATGGTCAAGATAACCGTGTTCGTAAAATTCTTCCCCGTGGTCAGCCGTGATAATAATAATCGTGTTTTCTCGCAAGCCCATTTTGGTAAATTCATCCAGAAATTGAGCAAAACGCTCGTCGGCGTCTTTGATTTTTTCTTCATATAAAGACGTATAAAAATCAACATCAGCCGGCGTCATCGTAATGTAAGGTGGTTGTCCGCCTGCGGCTGATTTCGCCATCTGGTCCAATCCCTGCTCCCGGAAAGTTCCCTGTTCTACTTTACCGCCTTGAAGAAGTCCCTGATAACTTTTCACGAATTCTCTGGTATAGCCGGCCGGCGGGTCATACTGACCGTGAGCATCATAACCGTGCAAAAACATAAAAAACGGTTTATCTTTAGTGGCTGGTTGCTGGTTTTTAGTCTTCAGCCACTCAAGAGCGGCGGGAATACTCTGGTCAAACCCGCCGAATTTTACCTTATCCAGATAAACTTCAAATCCCCGATTATAACCAAAAGCACCGCCGACGCCGGCATCACCGGTAAATCCGGCTAAAATATAACCGTTTTCTTTTAATAATTCAGGGATAGTTTTTATATCTTTGCTTAAGACCGTTTCAACAAAACTATCCGGACCGGTTACGGTATATTTGTTAAGAACCTTATGACTGCTGGGATATAACCCGGTAAAAATAGACATCGTCGCGGGCAACGTCCAGGGAGCCGGGCTGATGGCTTCTTTAAAAAGAATTCCGTCCTTGGCCAGTTTATCCAGATTAGGCGTAGTTAGTCGGGGACACCCGTAACAACTGACGCTTTTCGCCCGGCCGGCGTCAAAACTAACCAGCAATACATTATAATTTTTATACTTGCCGAATAGATTAGATTCTTCCGGATAGATCACTTGGCCAGAACAGGTTAAATAAACAATCATCAGAAAACTAATAAAAATTCTTAATACTATTTTTCCCATTTTTATTTTATCTCCTATAAATAAATTTTATCCCGCCGAGGCGGGATAAAATTTATAACCAAAGGGCAATTCGGGTCCGGCGCGTTGACGGACTTATTATTATTTAAAGCGTTGGCCCGGCAACCACCACCGCAAACAGTTAAATAACGGCATTGGGCGCATGGCTCGGCCAGTTTTTTTATTTCTATGATTGGTTTAACAACTTCAGTTAATTTATTAAATACGCGGCTGAAACTATCGGTTTTAAGGTTACCGATTTTGTCCGGCCAGTACGGACAGGCCTTGAGTTCGCCGTCCGGTAAAAGCGCCACCATCAATCCCATCCGGCAGGAAACGCAACCTTTAAAAATTCCGCCTGGTGGATTTTTTTTTAAATACTCGTCATAAATAAAACCATAAGAAGGAACCAATAATTGAATCACGTAATTTTTGGTCCGCCTGAGGTTGACTAATTTACCAACGCTTTCGGCGTAATGACTTTCCTGATTCAGAAGATACCGGGGCGATTTTTCAGCCCGGCCTTTGTTAATTACCGTCCGAACTTTTAGAACGTCCACTCCCTTTGTTTCGCATTTCCGCATTACTTCCGGCAGTTGCCGATAATTAGCGGAAGTTACCGTAAAACGAATGGTTTTAGTAAGACCGGCACCGGCTAAATAAGAAACCGCCGACCAGATTCTGGCCCAGGAATCAGACCCACCCCGCCATTCATTATGATGCCGTTCGCCCCCATCAACACTCATCTGGACTTCATCAACCAGATTTTTTAACCGGTTGATAACAGGGCGGGTTAAAAAATATCCGTTAGTAAATAGTTTGACGCTGATACCTTTATTTTTTAAATATTCAGCCAGATTTAACAGGAAATCTTTACGAAGCAGCGGTTCACCACCGGTGAAAGTAAGGGTTAGCATTCCATTTTTAATTAACTTGTCACAGATTTTTTTGGCTTCGGATAGAGATAGTTCGTGGTTAAATTTTTGGCCTGATTCTGAAAAACAATGGGGACATCTGAAATTACAGGCGCGGGTCACCTGGTAACGGACGTCTCTAATACCGAAAGTAACCGGTTGATTGCTTTTAATGGCTTCAAAAGGGCATTTAAGGACACAGATACCGCAATTAATACAGCGTTCCGGATACAAATAAACATCATCGGCCCGCAGGCGCAATGCGGCCGTGGGACATAAATCAACGCACAAACCGCAGGCAATACATTTATCTTTCAAAAATTTAATCATTCTAAGTATCCCAGGATTTTCAACCGTTTTTTTAATTGCGCAGTCGCCTGTTCATTGAAATTGATTGAATCAGCTGGGGCATCAGGTGATTCCGTTTCGGATTGAGTTAGATTGAAAAACATATTTTTCAGCAATTTAACTAGATCCGGATGCTGCTCTGCAATATTATGCTGTTCGGTCTTATCACTTTCCAGGTTATAAAGTTCAAGAAAATCAGGCCGGCTCAATTCGCTCCCCGCCGGGGCAAGAGGTGAGTCGGAAAAAATCAACTTATATTTTTCATTCTGAATGGCATAAAGATTTTTTACGTAAGAAGATTCAACCTGTTTCCCGATCCGCTTTAAAAATATCTCGGGTGAATTTGTCTGGGCAATCGCAAACGGACGGGGTGAAGCAGTAATATTCTGATGAAAATAATTCACCAGCGATTTACCCGGCGCGCCAGGCAATAAATGATCTGTTGGTAAACCGCAGATTTCCAGAATCGTGGGAAAAATATCTATGTTTTGAATTAAGGGCGCGTTAATATGTTTCGGCTTCGTAATAAAATCAGGGTAATGACAGATAAGCGGAATATTCAACACGGCGTTATAAATACTGAATTGGTGGTGAAACGACGGACGCTGATGATCTCCCAGAATATCACCGTGGTCTGAGGTAATAACCAGCAAGGTGTTATCCCAAAGTTTTTTCTCTTGAAGCGTATTGAAAATTTCTCCGAGGTAATGGTCAATCATTTTCAGTTTCGCGCAATAAAAATCACGCAGCACGGTAATAAGATCAGGCGTAATGGTTACCTGATGATTCATTTCCTTAAAATGCAGGTTATAAAGATCTCCGATATTTTTTAATTGTTGTCGGCCGGCTGGAGAAACAAA
>CAKKQI010000334.1 GCA_919901895.1 Candidatus Brocadiaceae bacterium
GCCCTGTTCAAAATGGGCGTCAAAATGAAAAAAACCGTGTATTTCCGGAAATGACTGCGGCAGTCCGTAATCAGGTTTCTCCGGTAGTTCGGTCTGAGTGGTTGAATCTTTCTGATGGTCGGGAGGTTCTGAAGTTTGTTGGGCGCTGATGATCTTAAGGGCGCTTAGAGAAAATAATAGACCAACGGCAATTACTTTGGAACATTTTTTAAAGTGCATAAAGGTGTTCTCCTTCAATGAGTAGATAATCCCGCCTTTTCTAGTGAAAGGGGGGCTTGAAAGAATTTTCAATTTAATGTTTCACTTGAAACCCTTTGTAGTCGCTGGGTTTGTCTCCGCCATTTAAGAGGCGACCGGGATCGCCGCTACATCATCAGGATGGTTTTAAATGAGTCAAATTTGATGACATATTTTACTAAAATTTGCCAGGAATGTAAAAGAAAAGATTTTTTTTGGTTAATGACACGACTTGCCCCGCCACCGGCGGGGCGAATGGCTAAACCAGAGGATTTCAACAGAGCATTATTCCGCATTATTCATACGACGATTCCCGCCAAAGGCGCCCGCCCGCCTCAGGAGGGGGTCTGCCTCTGGCATGAAAAATGATGACACTCTCGCAATAAATTGCGTTGTCTACCGGATAAGATTATTTCTGTTCCGCCTTAGGCGGAGTGGTAGACAACGACCTCGCCTTGGCGGAGTCGTTGATCTGAATTTATGAATAATACTGGTTAGATGTTCTTAGTCGGAGTGATGCGCTGATTGGGGAAAATTTTATCCAGATTCTTTTTTTCTTCGGCGGAAATGACCTTGAACATCTTGTCAAATTTGCTTATTTTTTCTCGTTTAACGATTTCCCGAAAGGTTAATTTAATAAAACGGGCGCCCCATTCGGAAATAGTTGATTCAATCGGATAAAGTCTGATCAGGGGGACCAGGGCTCTTCGGTCGCCGACTTTGGCCAGCGTTTCTATAATATCCACCGGCACCCGTTTAGTCCCGTCGCCCAGCAGGATTAAAAGGTCATCCAGTCCATCCGGTGCTTCCATTTCACCCAGGAGGTCGTGAATCTTGAACCGGGCCGTCTGGTAAAGTTCATATTTCTTCTTTCCGCCTGAGGCGGACTGGTCACGATTTAAAACTTCATTTGCGGAGTGACAACGAAGTCCCGCCCCAAGCGGGGAAGTCCCGTTCTTCTCCTTATTCGTTTCCGGCAGGCCTGTTTTCTGTTCAATGGCTCTAAGGTTCTGATTTATTTTATTAATCTGTTGGGCCAGCCAGCCGGCCGAACTTTTATCACGCAACCGGATGAGCGTTTCAACGATATTTTCCATTAATGAAATATCAAGCGTTGTTTTAAAATCTTCTATCCGGTAAAGCGCATTCAGGAGTGCGGGGATTGATTTTTTTCCGATTTCCTCCAGGGCGTAAGTAATTTGGAATAAGCCGGTGGAATCGGTCGGGTCTTTTTTGAGCATTTCCACTAACCGGACCGCGGCGGCCTGGCCTAATTTACTTAACTGGTTAATCGCCGAAACCCGGACCTGGAAATCCTGGTTGAAAAGGTCTTTTAATAATTTTTCTATTTCTTCGGCCGGGGCCGGTTCCGGAAGTTTTTCTTCTATTTTTTCCCAGAGGTTTAGATTAGCGTGTCCCGACTCTTTTTCCTCGACGGATGAAGATTTATTTAATTCAACGCGTGCTGGCTGCGCCATATTTTTCGCCTTAGATAAACTCCGGCGCTAAATCACCGGAAGTGATTCAAATCGGTTCATTATAATATTACCAGAAAATTTTGATTTGTTAACAAAAAAAATTATTTTTCCAGTAAAAATTTTTCCGCATCAACTTCATCGCGATAGAGTTGCTGCAGGGCGATTTTGATTTTTTGGGCGGTATCGTCTGTCCCGCGATCGCGGGGCAGGTTAATGGTCCGTAGTCCGGCTAAAGTGGACCGTAATAATTGCGCGGCCAGACGGAATGTTCGGATTAAATCGCCCCCCGAAGCGCTGGTGTATTGGCTTAAGGTTCCGAATCCGGCGCCGGTTACCCACGCGTACGTGGTTCCCGATAGTTTAAAATCAAGCGGTTTAATCCGGTTAAAAATACCCATTTTTTGTTCCAGGATAAGCAGGTTATTAATAATCCGGGCGGCATTTGTTTTAAAACGAGTCAGTCCGCCTGAAACTGATTCAAGTCTTCGGTACCAATCAGATTTCTTGGATTCAAAAACAATAGATACGGCTAAAAGACTAAGTCCTTCAGGGGTGAGCGACGGAATGATTTGATTAAAAAATAATTCCGTCACCTCCAGTTCATAGCCATAAATTTTTTGGGCAAACCTGCCTTTTTCCGTTAGATGGTTATTTTCCAAATAGCCGAGTTTTTTCAGCAAGGTCAATTTACGGTTAACCTGTTCGACGACCTGTGAATAACTTGTTCCGAATTCATTTCGGGAAGATGGGGAGCCGGTAATTTCCGTCCGGCGCTTTTTTCTTTTAGGTCGCAGGTTTTGAAAATTGCTAAAACTTTTAGCGCAGATCTGGTAGATTCTATCTTTTAATTCGTGGTAAAGATTTAAGATACAGGCATAAGAAAGGTTAAACTGGCTGTTAACTTTTTCTATTTCACCGGTCATAATTCGTTCGATCATTCGGTAATTGAAGCAGGGCATTAGGAGGTTGCTGTAGACGTGTCCGACTTGGTCAATTCCGCGCCGGCCGGCCCGGCCGGACATCTGCTGATACTCGCGGGTTTTTAGGTAAGTCTCGCGGACTCCGTCAAACCTTCTTAACGTATCAAAAATGACCGACCGCGCCGGCATATTGATCCCAAGCGCAAATGTCTCGGTCGCGAAAAGCAGTTTAATTAACCCGGAAGTGAATAATTGTTCTGCAATTTCTTTGAGGTCCGGCCTCATACCGGCGTGATGAAAAGCAATCCCGCGTGAGGCGATCCTTTTTAAAAAACCAACTGTCCGGTCAGCCTCATCGATATGATGTTGTTCTAAAAGTTGTTGGAATAAACCCATGATTTTATGGCGTTCTGGTTCGGTTAATAAATTACGCGAAGTATTTTCTTCGGCCCGTTTTTCGCATTCACGCCGGTTAAAAACAAAATACAGGCAGGGCAATTGGTTGGCTTGCTGGATATGATCAATCAGCGTGCTTTTCCACCCCGCCTTACCCCGCCTTGGCGGGGCGAGGTTGGGACGGCCGGACCTATCCTGAATTTCCGTTCGGGAAATGCATAACCTGTCTGTTTTTCGCCAATCGCCCGGGTGGCCTGTCTGTTTAGACTGGATAATTTTTGCCAGGTCTTTAAGATTACCGATGCCGTAATGCTGCATAAATAATAGATGTTTCAAAGGAACCGGACGCTCGGTTTCTTCGATGACCACCAGTTCGTTTTTGCGGATATGTTTTATCCAGCGGGCCAGTTGGTCTAAATTAAGAATCGTGGCGCTTAAGGCAATGATTTTGATATGGGGCGGCGCGAAAATGAGGCTTTCCTCCCAGACGGTGCCTCTGTCTTCATCATCCAGAAAATGGATTTCGTCAAAAATGACGTATTCAATTGAATCAAGGCGGCGGGAATCATCAAAGATGGTATTACGGAATATTTCGGTCGTCATAATCAGGGCCGGGGCATCCGGATTGATGGATACATCGCCGGTGACAATTCCGATTTTATCTCCGTAAGTCCGGCGAAAGTCACGGAATTTTTGGTTGCTTAATGCTTTAATGGGTGCGGTATAGATGATCCCCTTGTTTTCCCTGATGCATTTTTCCAGGGCGTATTCGGCCACGAGTGTTTTCACGGAGCCGGTCGGCGCCGAGACCAGCACGGAGTTGTTTTCTTCAATGGCTTTAATCGCCTGTTCCTGAAAAAGGTCTAATTGTAATCCGCGGTATTCCATCTTTGCCGTTACGATTAAATTTTATTATTAATGTTTCAGCCAAAGAACTGATTCGTCCTCTGGCGTCAGCCGGAGGACTGATCCGCCTCTGGCGGAAAAAA
>CAKKQI010000335.1 GCA_919901895.1 Candidatus Brocadiaceae bacterium
AAAAAAACTCACCGGCCGCTCAACCCCCCCCTGCCCTGATGTAATCGGGGCCTGCGTAATCGTGTCCCAGAGCACCAGGTTAAAAAAATAGGTTACCGGTTTAAGATCGGTATTAAGATAAGAATATTTTCTTTGGACCAGCGAATCAGCCGTAAATTTTATCTGGTTTGGTTGCAAATAGAATTGTGATTCGTAAGAAAAAGGGGAGACAAAAAAATCCGTGCTAACTCCGCGTGATTTAAAACGCCGGTCAAGGATATTTAAATCAAACGTGATGGTCTCCGGCGCATCGGTGGCAAAGATATGCGCTTCGGTTCCTGGTGTAACCAGCACATAAAGAAACGCTTCTTTAAGCGTATCGTAAAGCGAGCCGACATAAGTTCCGATTTCATCACCGAAATAATTAACCGCCGACCGGGACCGCGTGGCCAGCACACCGCCATCTTTTAAAATTCGCTTGACCTCGTTGAAAAAATCAAGCGTATAAAAACGGTTAATCATCGCCGTCGCCGGATCAGGCATATCAATAATAACCAGGTCATACTTCCGTTTGGTATGTTTGACAAAATAACGGCCGTCCACATAATGGATAAATAATTTTTTATCCCTGTTTTCCTGGATAATCTGCCTATCTTTTGGTTCAAGATATTTATTAATTAATTCAATGGCTTTAGGGTCAAGTTGAATATAATCAATCCGGTTAACGGGATGTTTAAGCATTTCTTTAAGCAAACTTTCATTACCACCGACCAGGAGAATGTCCTGAGGAGAGGGATGTTCGGTCAACAAAAAGTTAGCCAGCGGAGCATAGGTATAATCATCCGGAAAGGAAAAAACCGGATGCCCGTTGCCGTAAAGAGTCATCTGCCCTTCGTATTCCCCGACACTTAGATTTTCATATTTTGAATCAAGTGATTCCCGCAACTGAATTTTTTCATTGAGACTCTGCCAGCGTTGTTTTACGGTAAAATTATGCCACGGTCCGGCTTGAAACAACAGGCAATAAAGATAGCCCACTAATAATAATAAATTGATAATTTTTAAACTATTTTTAAACATCGGTAAAGCACCTGTTTTTAACAACAAAAAAATCACTCCTGAAATAAGGCAACCGGTTAGAAAGGCAATCTGAAAGGCATTAAATCTTTCCACCAGGAAAAATGCAAAAGCAATGCCACCGGCGAGACTGCCCAAAGATTCCCAGACGTAAACCCAACCAATCCTGATAGCCGGGTCAACTAACTGGTCCGAGGACCCCTTATATATTTTACAAGCCACCGGAAAAGCCGCACCAATTAAAAAACCAAACGGAGCCAGAGTAAAAAAACTCAGATAAACCAGAGACCGGAAAGAGATCTGCTGACCGATGGTAATATTAAGAAAGGATCGGCTGAGGCGGATAACATATATTTCTATCGGCAGAAGCAAACACATCGCGATTAGAATCAGGGTCAATAATTCAACGGGCCATTTGAGACGGTCGGTGACTAAGGCCCCGACCGCGGCCCCGAGTGTAATACCCATTAACCAGGCGGCAAAGATAATACCGAGACAAATTTCATTCCCGAAGAATATCACCAAAAATTCGCGGATATAAACCGTCTGGGCAATAATAGACGCGAAACCGAATAGAAGAAAAGTTATGATGAGATAAAAATTTTGATGAATAGACGCAGAGCGCCATCCCGCGGCAGCGGGGGTTATTTTCATATTAATCAAGTATGCGGAATACCGATATCGGCCACGATGACCTCTCCGGTATATCGCGGTGCGGATGGAGCGGTAAACCCTATTTTAGGTGCGCCGAAAGTAACGGTTTTAACCGCCCGAATAGCCACCCCCAAGGGCCGACCCCGGTCGGCATCTAATCCCGAAGGCAGATCCACGGCCAGAATCGGGATTTTCAAATTATTAACGTGTTCAATCAATGATTTCAAGAATCCTTTAACCGGCCGGTCTAACCCAATCCCGAAAATAGCGTCAATAATCACAGCTGAGTCTTTAATTTTTGCGATTACCCCGGCCACATTTATTTTTTTACTTTCTCTTATCGGAATTCTCATCCGTCTGACAATGTTAAGATTTATGGCTGAGGCATTTAATTCTGGATGGACCATGGTTGATTTAACATTTCCCAGATAAATTAC
>CAKKQI010000336.1 GCA_919901895.1 Candidatus Brocadiaceae bacterium
AAGATAATGCTCCTGACCCAGGCCCGGAAGCGTTGCCGCCTCCGGTCACCGGCAAGATTGCCTTTGACTCAGACCGCGACGGAAACCTGGAAATCTATCTGATGGATGCCGACGGCTCAAACCAGACCCGCCTGACCGCTGATTCGACCGGCGATCGCCGGCCGACTATTTCACCGGACGGCTCCAAAATCGCCTGGATGACCAACCGGACCGGTAACTGGGAAATATACGTAATGAATAGCGACGGCACTTATCAGGAAAACCTGACTAATAATCCGGCTAATGACGTTCGTCCCGCCTTCTCTCCTGACGGGCAAAAAATCGCCTTTCATTCTAACCGTGACGGCGGCCAGCCCCAAATATACGTAATGGATTTTGACGGGGCCAATCCGGTTAAATTAACCAATGATGCCGGCGGCGCCAACAAACCGGCCTGGAGTCCGGACGGGACAAAAATCGCCTTTCACTCCGGCCGGGACGGCAACCGCGAGATCTATATTATGAATGGCGACGGTTCAAACCAGACCCGCTTGACCAACCACCCGGCTGAAGATACGGGTCCGGCCTTTTCATCAGACGGAACAAAAATTTACTGGGAGACCAATCGTGACGGAAACTATGAAATATATGAAATGCCTGCTGACGGCGCCAACCAAAGAAACATTACCAATGGCCCGGCCGATGACGAGGCCGCCATTGCCTCAGGCGACAACCGCTTTATATTTTTCAGCGCCTATCGCGACGGTAATGGCGAAATATATCGGATGAATACCGATGGCGGCAACCAGGTCAGGGTCACGACTAATCCGGCGGACGATTCCGGACCAAGTTGGAGTGTGGTTGGTCCTGCCCCGGACACCACTCCGCCTACCGGCTCAATTATCATCGCCGGCGGAGCCGCCGCGGTTTCCACCACCCAGGTTGCCCTCGCGCTTTCCGCCAGCGACCCCGAATATCCGGTTACCCATATGCGCTTCAGTAACGACGCGGTCAACTGGACTCCCTGGCAACCCTATCTACTATCTATTCTCTATTCTCTGCCTGCCGGAGACGGCCCAAAGACCGTTTACGTCGAATACAAAAACGCCTATGGACTAAAGGCCTCCTTTTTAGATGGCGTTACCATGGATACGACCCCGCCTTCAATACCGCTCCTGACCGCGCCGGATGATGAGGCCCAAATAAATACCGACACCCCGACTTTTTCCTGGACCGCGGTCAATGACCAGCTCTCACCGCCGGTGACTTATCGACTCGAAATCTCCACGGCTCCTGATTTTAACACCTTAACATTTTCTCAAGATTTCATATCTGCGACATCCTACCTGTTACCTACTATCTTACCCAGCGGCCAATACTTTTGGCGCATCCGGTCAAACGATAACTTATATAATTCCAGCAATTATTCCCAGGTGCGCCGTTTTACCATCAAACTTGCCGGCGTGATTGTTTTCACTTCTAACCGGTTCGGTAATAACGAAATACATTTAATGAATACCGATGGCAGTAATGTCAGACGATTGACCAATCACCCGGCGGACGACCGAAACCCGGTCCTTTCTCCGGACGGCTCCAAAATCGCCTGGATGACCGACCGTGATGGTAATTATGAAATTTATAAAATGAATATTGACGGGACTAACCCGGTCAACCTGACTCATAATGCGGCTAATGACCGCCGGCCTGACTTTTCCCCGGATGGAAACAAAATTGCCTTTCATTCTAACCGTGATGGCGGTATTCCCCAGATTTATACGATGGGTCCGGACGGCTCAAACGTCGTCAAATTAACGACCCTCCCAACCGGCGCCCAGGAGGCGACTTTTTCGCCGGACGGCTCCATGATGGCCTTTGTTTCCGGGTTGGATTATCCCAATGAAGAAATTTACGTGATGAACGGAGACGGCACAAACATTATCCGCCTGACTAATGATTCATTTGAAGATGAGAGCCCTGAATTTTCTGCTGACGGAACAAAAATTTACTGGGTTAACACACCACCGGGCGGCAATTCTGAAATCTATGTGATGAATACCAACGGTACTAATCAAATTAATCTCACCAACCATCCGGCTGAAGACGTCCATCCGGTGGCTTCCGCAGATAATAATTTCATCTATTTTGACAGCGACCGGACCGGTGATTTTGATGTTTACCGGATGCATCCGGACGGTACTCAGGTAATAAATCTGACCAGCCACCCGGCTGATGACAACCGGCCCGAATGGGGACCGGAATCTGAGCCGCCGCCGGTTACCGGCATTATTGTTTTTGACTCGGACCGGGACGGTAATCGTGAGATTTACCGGATGACCTCAGGCGGACTTAACGTCACTCGTCTAACCAACCACCCGGCCCTTGACCGCCGGCCGGTTCTTTCGCCGGACGGAACTAAAATCATTTGGCAAACAATGCGGGACGGTAACTCTGAAATTTACATTATGAATATAGACGGCACTAATCCGGTTCGGCTCACTAACCACCCCGCCGAAGACGCCAGGCCCAATATCTCGCCGGACGGGACCCGCCTTGTCTTTCAATCCAATCGCGAAAGCGGTGTTTTCCAGATTTACGTAATGGGCCTAGACGGCGCCAATCCGGTTAAATTAACCACTGACCCGGGCGGCGCCACCAAGCCCGCCTGGTCGCCGGACGGAACGAAAATTGTCTTCCATTCAGGCCGAGACGGTAACCGCGAGATTTACATAATGAATGCCGACGGCTCAAACCAAACCCGGCTGACCAATAATCCAGCTTTTGACTCAGGTCCTTGCTTTTCCGCTGACGGAACCAGGATTTACTGGGAAACCGACCGGGACGGAAATTTTGAGATATACGAAATGCTTGTTGACGGCGCCAACCCCCGCAACCTCACCAACCACCCGGCCGAAGACGAACTGCCCGTGGCTTCCCGTGATAACCGCTTTATT
>CAKKQI010000337.1 GCA_919901895.1 Candidatus Brocadiaceae bacterium
AACAAATTTTAACGGTATTATTAACCCTGCTGGTTTTTATGGCACCCACCCGCGTTCTACCAATGAATTCCGAGTTACCGTTTGAGCAACTGGTGAATGAAGCCGAATTGATTCTGATCGCCCAGGTAACAAAAATTACCGAGGAAGAAGTTACGATTAGCGTCGAAGGGAAACCGCTTAAAGGTGACGCGCCGGCCACGTTAATCATTGTTTCTAACCCGGGATTTGAAGATGACGCCTCGTTTACCCGCCCACCCGAACCGTCACGGGTTATTCTTTTCCTATTGTTTGACGGAAAAAATTACAGCGTTTATGGCGGCCGTCAGGGTAAATATACGATTGAAAATGGAAAAGTCCTGCAACGGGGTATCAGCGAAAAAGAATTTGTCGCTCATATTAATAAGATTCTTCAAGAAGAAAATAAAACTTCTTTCCGGAAACGGAATGAAGCCCGGGATTTGATCAACCTGGTCAGTAATCCCTCCTTTGGAATTAAGGAAAAGGAGTCCGCCCGGAAAAAATTAGACGCCCTTAAAGGAAAATATAAAGTGGAAACTTTTATTGATGTGTTAAATAATACTTCAATTGATAAAGATACCCGGGTTTACGCGGCTAAAGAACTGGGAACAATCCCCGACCCCAGAAGCACCAAACCGCTGGCTTGGACCTGTCTGGCTGATGAAGTCGGTGAAATCAGAGAAGCGGCTTATCATTCTTTAAAGGCCTTAAAACCAACCGGTGTTGAAGAATTTTATCTCAAGGGACTCCGGCACGTTTCACCGAACGTCCGGGCCCGCGGCATTTTTTTACTCCAGGACATTGGTAATCGCAGCGTCATTAAAGAACTCGTTGAACATCTGGTAATTATCTCTTCCGCCTCCCCGCGGGTGCACGTCTATTATGGCCGGGATTTTACTTACATCCAGGATCTGGAAGTTGTTTCCGGATCGCTGGCTTATGACCCGGTTCTGGCTACCGGCCGGACCGGCGTGGTTCTGGATGTGCAGATAATTAAAGTAGAACAGAAGATTACCCTGGCGATTGAACGCCGGCTGGTCGGTCAGGCCTTGAATAATTTAGCCGGCCAGGATTTCGGAGACGACCCTAAAAAATGGGCCGCCTGGTGGAATGAAAATAAAACAAATTAAACCAATTTTATGGAGGTGACTTATGTTAAAAAAAATGTTGTGTTTGGCGGCGCTGCTCGGAGTTAGCGGTGTGTTTTGGACCACCGGTCAGGGCCGGGCGGCCGGAGAAGAATCCACGGAACAATTCTTAAAAAAGTACTCCCTGGCCGAAAGTCTTGAACTCGGTTTTGAAATGGACGCCACTAGTCCCTTACATGACGAATTTTCCGGGATTCAAAAATATTTTCTGACCGCGGCCCATACCATTAATGAGAACAGCACCTTCAAATTAAAATTCGGTTCCTTAACGGCTGATTATGAGGATACCAAGGCGAATAATGTGGCTGCCGGTACGTTACGCGAAGCGCCCTTTAGTGTGAGTCTCATCACCGGACTGAACCGCTCCGGTACGTTTAAACCTTACCTGGGCTGGGGATTAAATTTCGTCCGGTATGTTGATTTTGACGCCGACCTGCCTCGATATGCAGAAGTTAAAGCCCGCAATACCGTAGGTTACCATTTAGTCGCCGGTTTTAAGTATATCTCGACGCGGAACTTCACGCTTAGTCTGGACCTGACCGGCGAACAACTGAAACCCTTCACCCTCAAAGACCGCTTAATGGTTCTGCCCAAACGAAAGGTGAATCTGAGCAACGCGAGCATCGGCTTATCTATCGCCCTGCTCTTTTAAATAAAAATAAACTTTTGAAAAATTTTATTAAGGAATATTAACATGCCGACGTTAAAAATAAAAACAAGTTTTTTCTTATTCGCAGGCATCCTGTTAATCTGGAGCGGATTAATAAGCGCGTTACCTTCGGAACCAAGCAAAGAGTCCCCCGAAAAAATTTACCACGCAAGAAAACAGGAACTTAAAGAGTTTGAACCGGATAAAACTAAAGGAATTGACCTGGCCCGGCATCAGGCACTGGCCGTCTGGTGCTATAACAACGGACTTCGTAAAGAAGCGGTTCAGGAATTCATGGAAATAATCAAACACGTCCCCGAAGATAAAACCGCCCCATCATACCTGCGCCTGATGGATTATGATTATTACGACGGGCAATGGCGTCCGGCCAAAGAAATCGCTCAATTAGAAGAAAAAAGAACCACCCAATTATTAACACACTTAAAAAGTAAAAATGAGGAAAAACAGGCCGAAGCCAAAACAGGATTAGCGAAAATTAAGCCCATTTTTAAGATCAACCCGCTGGTTAAGGCCTTAAAAGACCCGGAGGAAAATCTGCGCACCTACGCAATTGATTCACTCATAGAAATCAATCGCAAAGAACTGGTTCCCTTTCTGGTGGAATCATCCATTATGGATAAATCCGAAGCCGTCCGGGAACAGGCCTTGAATGCTGTCCAAAAAATAGCTGTGAAAGAAAGCATCCCGTGGTATGGCTATTTTGCTGAAAACGGCAACGGATTAGCCCGACTGCGTTCGGTCAATGCCCTGGGCGCATTAAAACAACCTGCGGCCGTGCCGTATCTGGTCCAGACAATGTACCGCGTCACCATTTTACTCAGAGGCGAAAAGGTGTCACAAAAAGACCTGCGGAATTTTAGAATTGACACGGGCGATCGCTATGGCGATGGAAGTCCTATCCCTGATAACGCCTTATCGTTACAATTACCCTGGATAGAACGAGTGTCCATTAACACAATCGCCACCGTGCCGGCCGGAGGCGAGATTTCGCTGGTCAACCAGTTGGAAGCAACCGCTCAGGCATTGGAAGGTATCACCGGTGAAAAATTAGGCACGGATTACGAAAAATGGGTCGCGTGGTATGAGGAAAATAGCCAATAACCGGAATGATGGAATGATGGGAAATTGGATGATTACTTGAAATTCTGTTTTATATGAAAGAAATTTTATGCATCAACGAATTATTTTAATCCTGCTATCCTGTAGTTTGTTATTATCCATCATAGTTTTAACCTCGGTCCGGGCGACGGAAGACCAAAAAACACCCGTACCAAAACAATCAGATAAGCCATCCGAACCAACCAAACCGCCGGCACCAAACAAGACCACCACCCCCGAGCCGGCTGAGAAACAGGCTGAACCAAAAACAGAAAAACTTTCGGAATTATTAACCCCTTTACCGGTGGTCACCGAATACCAAGACGTTAAAAACCGGCTGGATTCTTTAAAAATTACGGTTGATTTGTTAGACGTCCCTTTTGAAGAAGCCGTGGAATATTTTCGGATTATCGGTGGAATTAATTTCATCATTGACCGGCGTATTTACGAAGATGGGAAAAAACCTAAAAATGTTACCCTGCAGTTTAAAAAAACAACCCTGGGAACGGTTTTAAAATTTATGATTATGCTTCAAGGTTACCGTTGCATTTTTAAACAGGGATCTTTGCTTATTCTACCTGAAGAAATTTATGACGACGACGAATTTGTCACGCTGACTTATAATATTCCGGACCTGCTCGCCCCGCCCCCGCCGGATTTCCCCGGACCGAGTCTGGCCTTACCGTCAGCCGTCGGCGGAAACATCTGGCGCTCTCCTCCCCTTGAAAAAACACCCAGGGAACCGTTAACCGAAGATGATATCAAAGAAGCCGTTCAGGTCAAAACCGGGCAGGAGTGCTGGGAAGCTAAACGCACCGCCTGGACGATTATCCGGAAACAGTTCCTGGTGGTAACCCAGACAATGGATGCCCATAAACAGATCGCGGAAACCTTGAATGAATTAAGGATGCATAAACGATAAACTAAATTTTATTTAGGAGAATATTATTATGAAGAAAGCGGCAAAAATTTTATTAACCGGCTGTTTTATTTTAACAGAGTGGTTATTAATGAACGGATGCGGGAGTGGACCGGAAGTAATCAAGCCGGAGACGGAGAAAAAACCGGCTTCTCCGCTTAACGTAGAAAAAATCAACGACTCTATGGTGGAAACCAGATGGTATGATATTCTTGACCTGACCATTCCGATTATGGACTTACCTGGTCCGAATATCGTGACAAACCAAATAGAAGGACGAACCGAAGATTCTTCAACGGCTCATCAGATTTCCGGTGAACAATTAATAGAATTAATTAGGAATAAGGTGGGTAAGACTGAAGGCCAATGGGATACTCCCTTCAGTATTGAGTTCCAAGAAAGCAACGGCGTTTTAGTTGTTAAACACTTGCCCACGGTTCATCAGCAAATTACTGAATTGTTGAAAGAAATTCGTTCTGAAATGGATGTAGTTGTCACCAATGACATCTTGTTTCTGGAAGTCTCTGAAAATGTTAGGGAAAATATCAGTAAACTTTACTCTGCTAAGGTTCTGACCACGACCGCTGAAGCAACTTTACGTTACAGCATCCTTAATAATCCAGCCGTTTCAATGATTTTACAAGCCGTCCAGAAAAACCCTGATTCCAACAAAATATTAACTACCTCGAAACTAACCTGTTTGAACAATCAAAAAAGCCATCTTGCTGTCCTCAAGCAGGAAGAAACGACGAACCCGGTTTCAGATGTCGTGACGACAGGAACGGTTCTGGACATCCACCCCTTCATTAGTACTGATAAAAAACATATTACGTTGCATCTGAAATTGCAACGGGCGGAAACGGACGCATCAAAACTGGTTATTCCAAATTTCAGTGTGGTTGTACCAGATGGTGGCACGATTTTAATCAGTTGCCACCCCACAGAACAGGCGAAGAAAATGACCGGGCTGGAAAAGAAAGTTTTCGTAATGATTATTAGACCTGAAATTATAGCTATGTCCGAATGGTAGGATACACTATCAGAATATTTCAACATAAATTTCCCCACGTTAACGGGAAAAGAGGAGGCGAAAAAATATGTCAAAGAAATTGTTTTTATTGCTGGTTTTAATCGGGACCGCTCTCACCGGTTGTATCGGGATGAACCCGGAAAATGAACCTTCTTGGACTGATGATTTTGAACACGAAAAACGTCATTTCCGGGCTCTCTGGCAGGATATGGGAAGCGTGCACCGGTTCATTGACCGGCACCTGTTTAACTTTGACGAAACCGATCCGAGCCGGTATTAAGAGCCTATCCTAAAAAGAGGGTAATTTCGTCCCGCCCTTTTGACGCCTCTTATGCGTAGCGCTTCGCAGAACATAGTCGTAGAACATCGGCGCCAAAAGGGCGGGATGTTTCTACCCTCGAGGTTTTAAGATAGGATCTAAACACGAAAGTCCGAAAAACAGGAGGTTAAAAATACGTCTACTCAACATCGCAAATTTTCACTTGCGTCACTTTTGGCGGTAATACTCGCCTGCTTATTTTTACTCCGGCCGGATCAGAGAATGGTTTATAGTGAAGAGGCCGGCTGGAAAGAATACCAGATGACTTATTCCACGGA
>CAKKQI010000338.1 GCA_919901895.1 Candidatus Brocadiaceae bacterium
TTTTCAGGTAATCTGTGTAATCTATCTTAAAAATCACTGTAATCGTATCATCTCCTTTAGTATAATTTTGGACTTTTCTAGATTCTTTCCCCTACCTAATTATAATAGCAAATGTTATGCCAGAACTGGGAATTAACATAAATTATTAGATATTTAATACATAACATCTTGTTAACAAATGAGATATAACAAATGATTTTAGCGGTAGCCGTCAAAACTGAGGAATATCACGCTTATAAAGGTGTAAAAAGTGTCTAAACTAATGTGTCAAAGGGGCTGGGGTGAAATTTACACTTTTGTTTATGGGTCTATTGAGAGTCAGGATTGATTTCTTTCAGCAATTTATCGGCCAGTTCCGTATTTAATTTCTTAATAATCTCGTACTCTTCCAAAGCACCCTTTCGGTTGCCTATTTTATTATAGGCCTGGCCGAGCAGATAATGGGCGCTATCCCAATCAGGCATCAGGCCAAGAGCATCTTTGAATAATTCTATTGCTTTTTGATAATCGCCCGTTTTCAGGTAGCTGTCTCCCAGTTTATAATCTTCTTCTGCTTCATCATTAATCAGGAAATCTTTTTTCTCTGATAACGCTAAGTTGAATTGTTTAATTTTATTATAAAGAGACATCCGGGAAATGCCGAGGAGTTCAGCCGCTTTTTTCTTATTACCCCGGCACTCTTTCAAAGCGTTAATGATTTCATCAGCGCCTAAAGATTTAATTGCCTTATCAATGTCCTGTGACCGGAAATCCAAATTGGCGGCTTTGGATAATTTATGATCAAACACCATGAACCGTGATTGGGTAATCTTGGAAGGCAAATCAGATAACCTGATTATTTCCCCTTCATTGGTAACCACTAATCTCAGTATCAAATTTTCCAATTCGCGGATATTACCCGGGAAACGATAATTCATCATCGCCGCCATGATTTCCGGTCCTATTTCCTTAATGTTTTTATGGTTAATCGCATTAAACTTTTTCAGGAAATAATCGGCTAACATAGGAATATCTTCTTTGCGCTCATTCAAAGGCGGCAGGACAATAGAAACCACTTCAAGCCGGTACCAAAGGTCTTCACGAAAAATACCTTCTTTTATCAGAGGGGTTAAGTCTTTATTACTCGCAGAAACAATCCTGATATCAATTTTTATTTTATCCATCCCTCCGATCCTGGTAAATTCACGGTCCTGTATTATATTCAATAGTTTTGCCTGTGCCGACAGCGTCAAGTTGCTGATTTCATCCAGAAAAACCGTTCCGCCCTGCGCCTGTTCAAATTTACCGATCAGTCGCTCCTTGGCGCCGGTAAAAGCGCCGGCTTCATGTCCGAAAAGTTCACTTTCTAACAATTCACCGGGCAAAATCGCACAATCTATTTTAACAAATGGTTTATTTTTTCGCTTGCTTTCATTGTGGATTGTCCGAGCAATCATGTCTTTACCGGTGCCGGTTTCCCCGTATATGTATATATCGCTATTTGTCCGGGCCACTCTTTTTACCAGATCAATAACTTTTTTCATTACTTTTGATTCCCCAACGATACTGGCCGAATCGCTTATTTTCAGCCTTTCCGCGCTGTCTATTTTATTGCTGGAAACAATACTTCTTAAAAGTGTTTTTAACTCTTTCATCGGGCAGGGTTTAACCAGAAAATCAGCCGCTCCGGATTTCATAGCTGTCACCGCATTCTGAACCGAGCCGTAGGCAGTCAGGACTATCACCGGCGGTGCATTGGGAAACTGTTTAACCTTGGCCAATACCTTCAAACCACCCATCGTAGGAAGATTTAAGTCCAGGATAACAGCGTTAAATGATTCTTGTTGAATCAGCAGTAAAGATTCTGCTCCGTCTGAAACAGATTTAACCTGATAACCGCTACTGATCAGGGTATCCACCAGCGCTTCGCGCACTAATTTGTCGTCTTCAACCACTAAAATCTTGGGCATCATTTTCTAATTCTTTCGGCAGTGTGATGCTAAAAGTTGTTTCCTGACCGAGTGTACTTTCAGCCTTGATACCGCCTTTATGGGCAGAAATAATATTAGAAACCACAAACAAGCCTAAGCCAACTCCTTTTTCCCTGTTTGTCTTTTCCCAGGAACCGAAGGGTTCAAATATATGCGGAATTCTTTCAGGCTCAATCCCGCGGCCATTGTCGGTTACGGTAATTACTATATTTTCACCTTCTAATCGTACTCTCAGGTCTATTTTACCATTATCCGATATTGCTTCAATTGAATTAAGCAAAATATTCATGAAGACCTGCTTCATTTTATCTTTGTCGGCTTGGATAATAAATATTTTATCTTTGGATATAAAATCAACCGCTATTTTTGCCTGGTCAAAATGAGGTTTCAAAAGCGCGACGACTTCATTGATTATCTTAATAATATTGACCGAACTTAGTTCAAGTTTGTTCGCCATCGCGATATCAAGTAAGTTGGTAGTAATGACCTTTATCATATCAATACCCTGCATCGCCATTCCAAGGCTTTTCCTTTGTTCCGTTGTTAACTCACCGCTTTCAATAAGTTCCAAACGGCTATAAACGCCAAAAAGAGGGTTATTGATCTCATGAATAACACCGGCTGATAATTGTCCAAGTAAGGCCAATTTCTCTGATTCTGATAAACGTTTCTGGACATCTAATAATGCTTTGGTCTGCTTTTGCACTGTTTCCTCAAGATATAAACGCTGTCCTCTTAAATACGACAAAAGATAAGCTGCGATAGAAAAGATAATAAATCTCGCAATCGAATTCCAGACCGCGATGAGTATCTGCCCGGATAAAGCGCCGTGTAATATCTCGGTAAAAAAAAACCAGGTTACCGTGGATAGGAAAGCAATGAAAAAAGCAGACCATCTTCCCACAAACCAGGCCACTAAGGCCACGGGAATAAGATAAATAATTGATAAAGCAATATTCGCACCGACGAGGTAATCCAAATAACCAATGAATAAAACGAAAGCAATGCCCACACCCACAATCCAGGACTTTGGCTTGCCTTGGAATAAGTGATTTATTAATTTATTAAGCATTTAATCATTTCTACTTGTCAACTTTTATCCTGAATTTGTGAATAATGACTTTTGAGTTGGGCTTGAAATCCATTCCGACACCGCCCATTTTAGAAAATCGCGGATCCTGTATGTTTTTGTTATTATTTTTGTCATCTGGGTTCAGGTCATCCGCAATTATTTTCAGACGGCCGCCGATGGCTTCTAAGGTCCGTGCATATCTTGCACCGGAGCCGGCATCTTCCTTTTGGACATCAAAACTAAATCCCCAGGGCGCCCCAAAGGTCGGCATATGTCCTTGGCCGGGCTGATAACTTTCATTATAATATCTCCCCAAAACGGTAAACCCGTTTCCTTCAACAATAGTAAATTCAATCTCAATAGTTACGTCTTCCCAGACATACTCCGACCCAATATAATAAATAGATGCTTCTCCCGCTTTTTTTTTGCCGACGGTGACTACCAATGAATTATCAGAGCCATCGGACGCTTCAAAAGTTCCGTCTTTTTTCCACAATTTGGAATATTTGGCATCAAGCATATCTCGCCACTCTTCCGGCGGATTTTCCGCCGCATCTTTTGCCTGTCCTATTTGCTTTATTTGCTCCAGACATTCCTCTACATTTTTCTCCACCTGGGCAATCGATTCCTGTATCTGTTTGATGCTAATCTCATTGACCGGTTTATTATCAGGTTCCTTGGCTTGTTTTTCCCCGGCGACTGCAATTTCATTTTCCTGCCTGAGGTAAAGTTCAAGATCCCTTGCCCTTTTAAGCACTTCAACAAATTTGCTCCTGGCCATATCGTAATCCGTCGGTTTTTCTTCCCTGAATTTTTTAGCATTGGCTAAAAGCTTTTTCACGTAAGGCTCCTGACCCTTTTTTTCAATCTTTTCCACCCTGGAAAAAAAATCGTTTGAGAACTCAAGCTCTTTCCCTTTTTTCTTAAGCTCCTCAATATTCTTGAATACGGATTCAATTGTATCAGGGTTGGCAACTTTACTTTCGACGTCTTCCAATGTTCTTTGCAGGGCGTCTTCCTGGGCAATCCTGCCTTTTCGCTCAATTATTTTCTTTTCCAGGTTTTTTATATTTTCCTGGTGAGTTTTGATCGTTTTAGCGTTTGCGTCATATTGGTCAATTTCTTTTGCATAATCCTCAAAAGATTGCACCGCCTTTTCAACCAATTCAAGACTGGCATCCATTGCTTTGGGGTCGGAAGCCTCACTGACCTGGTCTGCTTTTAAATAAGTTTCCTTGGCTTTAGAACGCAACCGGCTAATGGTTTCATCTTGTTTTTCTTCCTTTGCTTTCGCCATCTGCACAAAAATAAATATGCCGATTAACCCTATTATTGCTGCGGCCATTCCCAGTAATATTAGCAAATTCTTCCTCGCTTTAGATTTTTTCAGATCCGCTGTTCCGGCCGAAATTTCCGATGCGGCCGCAGTTTTATATTTAGCGCGTGACATTTGCGAGACTTTACTCCTTCGTTCCGGGGCGGCCGGCGCTTCATCAGCCGCTTCCGCTGCGACAGGGGGTTGAGCCGGTTTTCGCGTTCTGGTGATTGCTTGGACCGTCGGCTGTTTTTGAACCGGATTAGCCGGCACCGGCTGGGCCGAAGCGCTCTGGGACTGTCCGGCTTGCGCTTTAGCTTTGGCCGCTTTTTGCTGGGCGATCAGAAAGGCCGTACAGGAAGCACAGAAAGTTCGGCCGTCTTTGGTCTGATACGCCCTGCGGGTGGCTAAATCTTTTTCCGGTATTTCGTTGACGCATCTGTTGCAGTTCATCATATCATCTCCTTCAATGAGTAGATAGCTTCTGGCGTCTCTAACGCCATAAGTTATAGTTCCCCGATATTCATCGGGGAACGTCTACGAATTGAACC
>CAKKQI010000339.1 GCA_919901895.1 Candidatus Brocadiaceae bacterium
TTTAGTTTTGATTTTCTCATCCGCCTAAGGCGGACTGAAGAGTTGAGTTACATTTAAACCGGAATCCGTCATCAACGTGATAGTTTAAACAGGGTTGGCAATTGGCAGTAACTGAAGCGCCGATCGCGATTAGTTTCCGGACACGATTGTCAATCTTCATAGTGGATCACTTCCTTGCTGATATTATAGACGTAAGCCGGACAGGAAAGGATACACCTTTAATCTAATTCCTTGAATTCTTTCAACGCGCTTTTTAGGTCGCACGCCAGTTCATTCCGTTCATCACGATAAAAAACACAATGGCTTTCCAGTTCCTGCTTCAATTTTTCCCTGGCCCGATGCAGTCTGATTTTAACGGTATCAAGGTTGATTTTAAGGATTTCCGCAATCTGGTTGTTTTTTAATCCTTCCAGTTCGCTGAGTACGACGATAGTCCGGTAATCATTAGGAAGTTTTTCAACGAAATCACGGATACAATGATTCATTTCTTTTCGGATAAGATGTTGCTCAGCGGAAAGCGTTTTTTTATCAGTCAGGATATGGTTATGTTCTTCATTTTCTCCGACAATGTCATTACAAGATTTCTGAACAGTTTTTCGGAAAGATGGGCTGCGCATTTTGTCTAAGGCGGTGTTTGTTGCAATCCGGTATATCCAGGGGGCCAGTTTAGATTTACCTCTAAAGTCTTTTCGCGCCCGGTTTATTTTAACGAAGACATCCTGGGTTAAGTCTTCCGCGTAATACTCACCGACCAATCTGGTTAAGTAGCGTAACACTTTTGGTCGAAAGGTATCATGAATTTTTCCGAATTCTGAATCGTCACCATTCATAACGTTCTTTTTCATAATGAATAAGTTTGATAGTCAGCCATAGTTATGGTTGTTTAGATCGGGTCGTAGCCATGGCCCCCGAATGGATTACATCTTAATACCCGCCGGATGCCGTAAAGCACACCTAGAAAGAGTCCTTTCTTTTCTACGGCTTGGATAAAATACTCTGAACAGGTCGGCTGAAACCGGCAGGCCGGCCGGAACAGTGGTGATAACAATACCTGATAACAACGAACTAATAGAATTAAAATTTTTCTCGGCATTTTTAGCATAGGTTAGATAATAAATTTATTAAACTTGTCTGTATTTCGTTCAGCGTGATTCCATCTATTTTTTTTATAGTAACAACGATGTCTAATCCTTTTGGCAATTGATGTTTGTTCAGTCGGAAAGATTCACGGACAAGCCGTTTCAGATAATTACGCCGTGAAGCGGCTTTGACTTTTTTTTTACTGATGGCAATACCCAGCCGGGAAAAAGAAAGTTGATTGGTCCGATAGCGGATTACCAGATGCTTATTTCCGCAGACTTTTCCTTCTTTAAATAAGCCCTCAAAATCCCCCCCCCCGGACAGTCTTTCTTTTTTACTTAAACCGTATAGTTTCATACTTGTAGTGAGTTTACCGAACTATCGGGCATTATCCGATATTTTAAAAAAAATACAAGGGTTTTTTATATGGGTAATGACAAACTATGACAAACTATGAAATTATATTGACCTTAAGGAAAATAAATAATATAGTATTAACTATGAGTGATAAAAAAATCATCAATACCAACTTGGCGCCGAAGGCGATTGGGCCGTATTCCCAGGCCGTTTTAAAAGACGGGTGGTTATTTGTATCCGGTCAGATACCGATTAATCCGGAGACGAATGAGTTAGTCGCCGGCGATATTGCCCGGCAAACTGAGCAAGTTTTAAACAACCTTAAAGGTGTGATTGAGGCGGCGGGGGGGCAGTTAAGCGATGTCATCAAGACCACGGTTTATCTCAA
>CAKKQI010000340.1 GCA_919901895.1 Candidatus Brocadiaceae bacterium
CTATATAGTCCGGATAGGTATCTATGGCCAGGAAGACAAATCCCGCTCCGTCCTTCCGGTCCACGTAAATCTCAATGGAATCAGCCGAACCCTTTGTCCAGATAATCAAGGGCCGTCCGCCATCCAGACGGCTTTTTAATACCGGCTTGAGGTTCAGGACATCAATCACCTGCTCATCGGCGACAATGCCCAGGTCCTCGCCGATGGCCTCGGTATAACCCGGCGTGGCCTTGATGCGGCCAATCATCTTACGAATGCGGATAAAAATTCCGTTGCTGACCGGGGTCGGAGCCGCCGGTAAAGTCGGAAAAACCAGCTCGCTGATAGCCGTGTCCATTGGCCCGTCCCTGAGCATATCCTTATACCCTGAAATCGCCTGCTTAAATGTCTTATACGCCTCCTGCACCTTGAGGATATAGGTGAACCTGGCCGCATCGTTCTGGACCGAGGCAACCTCAGCCGGACTCAGGCCAAAGGTAGCCGCATATCCGCCTATCTTATTGGCCAGATTCCGCAGGAAAGCAGCCATACCCAGGTCTGATTTAGGGATAAAATCGTGTTGTGGCATATCAAAACTCCTTCAAATCGCTCCCCTGAACCGTTCAGGGGGATTATTCAGTCATCGGTCAGCCCCCCTGAGTCATTCAGGGGGTTGCTTCAGTCATCGGTCAGCCCCCCTGAGTCATTCAGGGGGTTGCTTCAGTCATCGGTCAGCCCCCCTGAGTCATTCAGGGGGATTATTCAGTCATCCGTCAGACCCCCTGAACCATCCAGGGGGCTGCTTCAGTCATCCGTCAGCCCCCCTGAGCCGTCCAGGGGGTTGCTTTAGTCATCCGTTCAGTGCCCTCAGTGAACCATTCCCCACCCTCTACCTGCCGTAAGAAATAATTAGGTAAGGCGTCCCCCGAACTAATGCTTACTTATAAACACACGATACAAATTATCATTAATCTTTTCCTTATCAACAAGCATATGCACATAAGCAATGCTCGTCATATATTCATAATAAGGCTTATAAGATTCGAAAGGTTTGGGCGCATACCATTTTCTAATTGGATTTTCTTTCCTTATCCTCGCTCTATTGATAAGAAACGGTAAGGTTGCCTCCCGTAAATATGATTTTTTAATTCGCTCATCTATCCAAGACTGCGGCGCAATAATTTCAAACTCCCAATCATCTGTTGTTACCACAAACATAGTCCAAGGCCGAAATTTATAATCAATAACAACTGAGTTTATAATTTTAATATCATCCATCTTTGCATCCCCGAATATTCTTTTATAATTTTCCTGATGGCTGGCCTCGAGAAATTCATAACGAACCAAACTCGAAAAACATCCGCAAGCTATAACCATCATCAAGCTAACCAAAACTATTACTTTTTTCATAATTCCTTTAATCCGGGGGACGCCTTAATTTCTTTTTCTTACTGCTTATGATATAGGCGCACCAACGGCCGGGGTCACAGAAGACATATCCTGCTTAAGATGCTCCTTGCTCAGCCCGCCGTCTATCATATCCCAAGGCAGGACCTCTGATATGTCCCTTTTGCGCAGGGCATAGAATTTCGGGTCAAAGCCGTTA
>CAKKQI010000341.1 GCA_919901895.1 Candidatus Brocadiaceae bacterium
CTGAGCCGGGAAGTCTTTAACCTGGCGGATAATTTCCCGGAAATCCATTCGGTGGCCTTAACCGGCGGCGAGCCGCTGGTCGCCACCGGATTTTTGAGGAATTTTTTACCGGAATTAAAAAAGAAAAACTTAAAAATCTTTTTGGAAACCAACGGCACGTTACCCGACCAACTAAAAAGTATCCTGGAATTCATTGATATTATTTCAATGGATATCAAAATACCTTCGGCTGTCGGGCGGGAAGTCGACTGGGATAAGACCGTTGAATTTTTGAATCTCTCGGCTCAACGCGACGCTTCGACTGGGCTCACCACAAGTGTTTACACAAAAATTCTGGTAACCGGCCAGGAAAAACCGGAGGAATTAACCAGAGCCCGCGCCCTGATTGCCGGGGTAAACAAAAAAATACCGCTGGTGCTTCAGCCGTTCACCCCGATTTTATCGGGAGGCGCGCCAACCGGTAATCATACCAACAACCATCGCTCAAAAAATCACGACGCGCCGTCGCTAACGAAACTCCTGGAAACCTACCAATTTTTCCGGCAGGAACTTTCCGACGTACGCATCATTCCGCAGGTGCATAAAGCAGTGGGCTGGTTATAATTAATCAGTTTGCTCAATTTTTTTGATTTTATCAATCCGTTTCTGGTGCCGGCCCCCTTCAAAAGCCGTGACCAGCCAGACTTTGACGATTTCCAGCATCTGTTCGGTATTGACAATCATTTCCCCCATACAGAGAACGTTGGCATCGTTATGCCGGCGGCTCATCTCGGCCGTAAAAATATCATGAACCGTGGCCGCGCGGACACCCTGGATTTTATTGGCTGAAATACACATTCCTAAGCCGGTTCCGCAGATAAGAATGCCTCTCTGGACTTTCCCGCCGCTGACGGCCTGGGCCACCTTAACCGCGTAATCAGGGTAGTCAACAGCGTCTTCGCTGGCCGGGCCAAAGTCTTTTACGTAATAACCGGATTGTTCCAAAAATTCTTTTATCTTGCTTTTAGCCGCAACGCCCCGATGGTCAGAAGCAATGGCTATTTTCATAAATTTTACTCCCTAAATTTTACTTCGCAAAATTTAGATTCTTTATCATACGTGTTTAAATTATGCTCTGTTGAAATCCTTGTAGGCACGAATTAATTCGTGCTTCGCACGGTTAAAACGCACGGTTAAAACCGTGCCTACAACCCAAAACGAACGAAAACCAGGGGGTTTCAACAAAACCTATCATTTATAATTTGCCGCTATCTGCTCCAGTCCGCTTTTTATTCTTAAGGCGCACTGGCGATAGGTTTCCAGGCTGCCTCCGATAGGATCGGTAATATCTTCCCCGGCCGGGTCAAGTAATTTTATTTTATGGGCGGACGAAGCGGCCCATTTTTTAAGCGTCATTAAATGCCCCTGTGTCATTGTAAAAACTTCGTCCGCTTCCTCAATCATTGTGAGCGTAACAGGCTGTGATAAATGGCCGGAAATATCGCTGCCGAATTCTTTTAACGCGGCGACGGCATTGGAAGTAGCCGGCGCATTATAAATAGCGGCCGTGCCTCCGGAAATTATCCGGTAACCGCTTTTTTCCAGATCTATTTCCTTGATGCCTGATTTTTGCGAAAGTATTTTTTTAAATAATCCCACCGCCATCGGACTGCGGCAGGTATTGCCGGTGCAAACAAATAAAATCATTTTATAATCCAATTTCTTTATTTCATCCGGAGTGATAGCCCCGATTCTTAATACTTCCCAATGGCTATCCTCAGCCACCCGCACCACTGTTGATTCGTTCCGGTATTTGGTCGGACCGGCCGTGATAATATAATCCACTTTATTTTCAAAAATATTAAACAGGTTTTCTGCCTCAACCGGAGGAGGCGTCCCGGCCGGATTGGCGCTGGAAGCGATAATTGAAACATAACTTAAAGCGATTAAATGCCGCGCAATTTTATTATCCGGCAGCCGGAATCCCACCCAGGTTTTATCTGTCCCGTTAAAGCGGGATAAAATAATAGTTAACGGCCCGGGCCAAAAATAACGCATTAACCGGTGAGCAAACCGGGGAATTTGATTAATATGTTGATAAACTTGGGCGGCCGAGCTGAGATGAACCGTAAAAGGGCGGCCGGGCAGACTTTGCTTAATTTCAACCAAGCGGGAAACGGCCGAAGAAATATTAGCATTAGCGCCAATACCGTAAACTGTTTCGGTTGGAAAAATAACCAACCCGCCTTGCGCCATCACCTGGGCCGGTAATTTCAGTTGCTCCGGTTCGTAATTTTCCGGATATAATTTAATCAGTTTTGCAGGCATTGTAAACGAATCTATTTTTTCCCCTTGCCCTTTTTCTTTTCCTTATCATTATCTTCGTCTTGGTCTCGTTCTTCTTTTTTCTTTTCTTCTTTATTTTCTTCTTGTTTCTTTTCCTTCTTTTCTACTTTTGTTTCCTCTTTTTTCTTTTCATCGGAGCGGCTATCTTTCGCCTGAGGCAAAGCCGGTTGTTTCAGGTCTTCTTTATGTTCTTTTTTCTGGCGATAAAAATCTTCTTTTTTGGAATGAGTATCTTTTATCCGGACCGGTTGCTCGGTTCCGGTTCGATCGGGATGAACTTTTTCTCCACGGCGATAGGTTCGGACCAGATGTTTTTCATCCATTCCCTGGCGGCGGGAATTAATAATTTCTTCCGGTGCTATCCGGCAGGCCTCGCTGGTTCCTTTAAAACGAATCAAATGAACAATTTCTTCATTAGATAAATCTACCCTCTGTGGACTGGTCCGGTAATATCCGTAAGCCCGTCCGTAAGGAGGACCGATTTCTACTGTTTCCGGAAGATCGACAAAAAATACAGACGGGGCCAATCTTAATTTAGTAAACGCAATCTGAGACCAGGAATAGCGGCCGACTGTATACCAGCGGGCAATGATAAACGGATTATAGTTGGCATAACGGGCTAAATAGATAATAATAATCGTATCCTCTGTGCTGCATCCCAAACTTCTTAATTCCGCCACGACCTCGTAACCAAACCCGTAATGGTCGCACCAAGTAATCTCCAGATCATCCAGTTCATACTGTAATACTTCCGTGCCGGCTTCAGGCGGGTCAGCCACGCCAGGATTTCTGGTCAAGACCTTAACAATTTCTTTAGTATGTTTTTCAGACAGTCCGAATTGGTCCAGATTGTTGGAGAAATAAATTTTGGCGCTGTGGGTTAAGGTAGGATTGTTAGCCATGACCTGCAAGATATCTTCCGGTTCCCAATGCTTATGAACGAATTCCTGGCTGGTAATAATATTAATTAAATGAACTTGTTCATGGGCGGTCAGATTCGGCCGGCTGGCGATTTGTTTAAAGGTATTGGTTTTGACTTGAGATGCTTCCAGTTGGGCGGCGGCCAGCATATCAGCGCAGGTCGGTCCGCATTTAACCCTGGTTACTTTGCGAATAATCCGGGGCGGTTCATAAACCCGGCGGCTGGTCGTGATGGAATCGAAATCATCATCCACCAGAATCATACAACCTAACAAAGCAACCAAACAAATCATAGATAAACAGATGGCGAGCCCTTTTCTTAACGTACGCATTCCTTCCTCCTTTAGCCAGAAGACTAATCCGTCCTTTGGTAGAAAAAGTTATTTGGTGGAGGTGAGGGGATTTGAACCCCTGACCTGCTGATTGCGAACCAGCCGCTCTCCCAGCTGAGCTACACCCCCTATAAAAATTTTCTTACAAAAAATTTTCATCCAAAATAAATTTTGCAAAGCACAATTTATGGTGGGCAGTACAGGATTTGAACCTGTGGCCCCTTGGGTGTGATCCAAGTGCTCTACCGGGCTGAGCTAACTGCCCTACAAATTTTTTTTATAATTTTACTTAGTGCCTGATTTTTCTCTACGGATAATGTAATGTATACCTTTAGCGGCAATAGAATCAAGTGACAATAAAAAGCATAGGATAATCCAATCGTGAGGTGTATCTACAATCTTGGTGAGTTTCAGGATAACAAACAAAATTGTACCCATAGGCTACCCCCTTAATACAAATTTTAAATATTTATGTCTTCGCTGCAAAAATACGAAGTATCCCGACAGCCGCCGGAATGACCCTCTGCGTGTCGTTCCGATATTACATCGGGGCTAATCGGGCTGAACTAACTCTTCTAAAATGGTGGGCGGTACAGGATTCGAACCTGTGACCCCTTGCGTGTCGAGCAAGTGCTCTAACCGGACTGAGCTAACCGCCCTTTAATAGGGAATCATTGCGGTTAGCGAAGTCCCGACCTTTCGGGGCTAAGATAACCGCCCTATAAAAATTTTCCACGGGAAAATTTTTATGCTTATAGAAAGATTTTATACTAATTTATATGGCAAATCAAGAATAATTATAAAAAGTTTGTGGTAACGCCTTGAAAACATTATAAAATATACGAATGTTGAACAATATTCTTGCGATAAAAATTCCGTTCAAATATGTTTTAAATATAATTTTAGGCGTCACCGCTTTTCTGACGCTCGCCCCTTATCTGGCAAAACTTTGGTGGGCATTAGAACTCACCTGCCATTTCCGTGTTCAATATTTTATTGTCCTACTGATAATTTTTTCAATTAATCTCTTCGGGAAAAAACGGAAAATAACGGCGCTGGCCGGTAGTTTTGCGTTAATTAATTTAGTTCTAATATTACCGATATACTGGCCAGCCCAAAAAGTAAACTTCTCACCAACAACTGAATCAATAAAAATTATTTATGCCAATGTTTTTACTTCTAATACCCGAACGGATAGATTTAACAAAATGATTGGTCGCGAGAAACCGGACATCATCGTGTTATCGGAAATTAATGATCGCTGGGTAGAACAATTAAGTTATCTGGAATCAGAATTTATCTTTTCCAGAAAATTTCCCAGAGCGGATAATTTCGGCCTTGGCCTATACAGTAAAATTCCGTTAAACGAATTTAATAAACTATATCTAAGCCCGGCCAGGATCCCCGCTCTGCGCGCCACTTTTCATCTTAATAACCAACCGATTACTTTACTGGGAATTCATCCTTTGCCGCCGGTCAACAAGCCGTATTTTGACGACCGGAACGAACAATTAAAACAAGCAGCCGAAGAAATCATTAGAATTACTAATCCGGTTATTTTAATCGGAGATTTTAACACAACCGGCTGGTCTCCTTATTTTAGAGAATTGATTCAAAGAACCGGGTTGAAAGATTCCCGGAATGGTTTCGGGTTGCAACCGACCTGGCCCACTTTTATACCACCGTTGTTAATTCCGGTAGACCACTGTTTGGTCAGTCCGGAAATAATTATTGAAGATAGAAGAACCGGTCCTGATATAGGCTCGGACCATTATCCAATAATTGTAGAAGTGGGGTTTGAAAAACAAAAATAAGGCAGACGTTATTTTAACCGAATCATTTCCACGTCTTCGCTGCGTAATAATTTTACTATTTTACCGGATTGTTTAAGCGAAATACCTTTAACCGGGTCTAAGCCGACTACTTCACCTTCAAATTGTCTTTCTTTAGTTTTGACGATTACCTGTTTTCCTGTCAGGGCGCACATTTTGCGCCAGGCCGCGGTAACCGCTTCATAATCCTGAATTCTTATTTTATAATACCAGTTGTCCAGATAAGTTAAAAGGTCGCTGGTTAAAGATTCCTGATCAACTTCCTGATTTTTTTCTATGGCCACGGAAGTGGTAACATCCTTAAGATCGGACGGGATTTCATTTTGTTTTAGATTAACGTTCAGGCCTATTCCCAGCACCATCATTTCCGGTTTATGCCCGAGGTATTTTGTTTCCAGGATAATACCGGCAATTTTTTTATTATTAATCATCACATCATTAGGCCAGCGGATAAAAGCATTAAGATTCATTTTTTCCCTGAGCATCTCACAGGCAGCAATGGCGCCGGTAATCATCAGAATAGAAGTTTTTTCAATCGGCAGATCCGGTTTAAGAATTATTGACATCCAGATACCTTGGCCGGCCGGGGCGAACCAGGTCCGTCCGAAACGACCACGGCCTTTGAGTTGCTCGCCGGCCAGGATAACCGTTCCTTCGGTTGCCCCACGCGACACCTCCAACCAGGCTAGATCATTAGTGGAAGTAGCCATTTTAAAATACAGAACTTTCCGACCGATAATTTTAGTGTCTAAATTAGTGAGCGATTCATTTTCCATAAATTTTTTATATTTTTGTAACTCAACTCTTCCCGAATGAAGCCACCCGATAATTTTATTATCAGGTTATTATTTTCATGGAAATATCCAGCGCCGGTGCAGAATGGGTTATTGCCCCAACGGAAATAAAATCTACGCCTATGCGGGCGACCAGGCCAATGTTATTTAAGTTAACACCGCCGGAAACTTCCAGTTTCGGTCGGGGTAGTTTCAATCTATTTCGCAGCGCCACCGCCCGGTGAATATCTTTTAGTCCCATATTATCCAGCATTATTATATCCGGCCTGAAAGGTAATGCCAACGTAAATTCTGATAAGTTCTTAACCTCAATTTCAACGTTGATACGTTTACGGTTACGTAATCGGTCTAATTTACTCAGGGTGTAAATTACGGGATGGGTCCCCTTGGGCGACCCGCTACTTAATACGGCCAGATGATTATTTTTAATTAACACGCCATCATATAATCCCATCCGGTGATTTACCCCGCCGCCGGTGCGCACGGCATATTTATCCAGAAGCCGCCAGCCGGGAACGGTTTTACGGGTATCAAGAATTTTCACCCGGCCACAGTGGGATACCCCACGTGGTATCCTATATTTTTTTACTTTCCGGACGAACTTATTGGCATAAGTGGCGATACCGGAAAGCCGTTGTAAGAAATTAAGAACAACCCGTTCGCCGGACAGAATGGCCCGGGCCGAGCCGGAAACAAGCGCAACTTTAGTACCGGCTTTGACCAGAGACCCTTCTCTAACCAGATATTTCACCCTGGTCTTTTTATCCACTATCTGATAAACCTGTTTGATTATAGGCAGCCCGGCAATAATACCGCTCTGTTTAACTATGAACACGGCTTGCACCTTTTGATTTGCCGGAATAAGCATTCTGGTAGTAATGTCTCCTGTTCCGATGTCTTCTTTTAAAGCAAGTTTGATTAAATCAAAATATAATTTTTTTGTTTTATAGAAATAGTCGGTTGTTTTCATCGGTAGTTCCTCATCACTTGCGCAACGGTCTGACCGATTTCCGCCGGGTTAGCTACCATCGTTATGCCGCAGGATCCCAATTTATCAACTTTTTCTTGAGCGGTTCCTGCCCCGCCGGAAATAATCGCCCCGGCGTGCCCCATTCTTTTTCCTTCAGGGGCGGTCTGTCCGGCAATGAATGCAATTACCGGTTTGGTTACATGCTCCTTTATATACTCGGCCGCTTCTTCTTCCATCGTCCCGCCAATTTCACCGATTAAAACAATCACCTCTGTTTCCGGGTCGGACTGGAAGAGCTCCAAAATTTCGCTAAAAGACATTCCGACAATCGCATCGCCACCGATTCCGACGCAGGTTGATTGGCCTAATCCCTGGTTAGTAATCTGCCAAACGGCTTCGTAAGTAAGCGTCCCGCTGCGGGAAACCACACCGACCGTCCCTTTTTTATGGATATAACCTGGCATAATACCGACTTTGGCTTCACCAGGCGTGGTTAATCCCGGACAATTCGGCCCGATTAACCGCACGCCTTTTCCCTTATAAAATTTGTAGATTTTAACCATATCCAAAGTCGGGATTCCCTCGGTAATACAAACAACCAGATTAAGACCGGATTCAGCTGCTTCCCTCAAAGCATCAATGGCAAAAGCGGCCGGCACAAAAACCACGCTGGTGTTAGCCCCAGTTTCGCGCACGGCCTCGGCGACCGTATTAAAAATGGGTACCGGCTTATCTCGGCCAGAAACGGGGTCGCCTCCGGCGAAAAATAATTGCCCACCTTTACGCGGCGTTACCCCGGCGACTATCTCTGTCCCATATTCCAGCATCTGGCGGGCATGGAAACTCCCGGCCGAACCGGTAATGCCCTGAACAACGACCCGGGTATTTTTATTCACAAGAATAGCCAAAATAAATTCTCACTATAAAATTTTGGGACAAAATTTTATTTTATAAAACCAACCACTTTTTTAGCTGCTTCATTCATCGTATCCACCGAAACGATATTCAACCCTGATTTTTTGATAATATTTTTGCCTAATTCAACATTGGTTCCTTCTAACCGCACGACCAATGGTAAACGCAAACCAACCTGTTTTACGGCCGTGGTAATTCCTTCGGCAATCACATCGCATTTCATTATCCCGCCAAAAATATTTACTAAGATCGCCTTAACATTTTTATTCGCCAACAACAGTTTAAACGCTTCGGTTACCTGTTCCACGCTGGCCCCGCCGCCCACGTCCAGAAAATTCGCCGGTTCGCCGCCGTGCAGTTTAATCAAATCCATTGTTGACATCGCCAGACCGGCGCCATTGACCAGACAACCGATATTGCCGTCCAGGCCGACATAACTCAATCCAAATTTTGATGCCTCGGCTTCCAGCGGGTCTTCCTGGGTAAGGTCACGCCAACCGACTAAATCCTTATGCCGGAAAAGCGCCCGGTCATCAAGGTTAATCTTGGCATCCAGCGCCACTAATTTTCCGTCTTTGGTTATCACCAGCGGGTTTATCTCAGCCAGACTGCAGTCATTTTCAAGAAACAAACGGGCCAACGACGTTAATATCGGTTTAAGGTGAAAGGCGAAAGGTTTAAGATTTTCTTTTTGAAGTAATTCGTTTATCCGGTCAAGTGGTAACTCTGGCGGCGAGTCTATTAATACTTTGACTATTTTCTCCGGTGCGCGGCGAGCCAGTTCTTCTATTTCCATTCCGCCTTCAGTGGAAAACATCATTACCGGACAGGCCTTCTGGCGGTCAATCGCGATTCCCAGATAAAGTTCCCGTCCCGCTTCAGCCGGAAACAATTCCTCAACTAAAATTTTATTGACCGGTTTCCCTTTCGGCCCGGTTTGATGGGTAATGAGTGTTTGTCCGAGCAATTCAGCCGCGGCTTTTTCGGCTTCAGCCGGTAAGGAAACAATTTTAATCCCTCCGGCTTTGCCTCGTCCTCCGGCGTGAATCTGCGCCTTAACCGCTCCTCTGGAAATATTTAGATTCTTAAATATTTCCGCCGCCCGACTGGGATTATCGGTTACTTCACCACGAGGGATATTAATACCATATTTAGTCAATAATTGTTTGGCCTGGTATTCGTGCAGATTCATTATAAAATTTTCCTATGGAAAATTTTATTTATAAACAAAAACGGTATTTTTCCCACGTTCTTTACCCTGGTTTTTATCGTGAAATATCGCAATCCCTTTAACTTTAATACCGAATGCCCCAACCATTGGATTTTCATGGCTGCTTTGTATTTTCCGTAGCCGGTTTCTTTTGTTCCATAATTTTAGCAATCCAGAGTTTACTAAAATTGTAAGACAATAGAAATAATATGGCGAAAAAGATTAAAATCAGCAAATAATAAAAAATGTTAGTGCGTTTTGCCGGTTCTTTCTGATTATTTTGAGGCGCAGCCAATTTAATTTCGGCTTTAGGATTATTGCCTTCCGGTTTCTGTTCTTCTTTCACCTGGCGTGATGGCTGAACCAACTGTTCCGGCGGAGGGGAGCTAACGGAACCTTCTTCAAATTTAAGTTCGGTCCTTCCAATTGTGACCAAATCGCCCGGCGCTAACCTGCTTTTTTCGATTTTCTGCCCGTTCAGTAATGTTCCGTTCCTGCTTTTAAGATCTTCTACATAATAACCGTCGGACTCTTTAGCAATGCGAGTATGCTCGCGGGAAGCCATTGAATCATCAATGGCAACTGTATTGGTCCGCATCCGGCCGATAATCGTTAAATCTTTTACTTCAAATTCCTTTCCTTTGGCCGCACCTTTGGTAATGGTTAATTTGAACATAATTCTCCCCTATGTTAATGATTACACAGATTTTGAAACTGCGATTACACAGATTAAAAATACTATCGTCTAAATATCTTCTATCTTAATCTGTGTAATCTAATCCCGCCTTGCGGGATCAGCGTAATCATTATATCTCCTCTATTTTTTATCCCGGCCGATTTTGATGATCCGGATAAGGTAAATCTGGCGTTGGTTTCACTTCGGTTAAAGCCGCCGGAGGAACGGTATTTTTTTTATCAGCCGGCGGGTTTGTGGTAATCTCATCAATTTGGACCGTTTTAAACAGTTCATCTTTAATATTTTTTCGAATGGTTTCCATCGGACTAATATTTTCTTTGATTTCGTTCAGGCTACGTTTCATTTCACGGAACCCCCGTCCGAGAGCCTTGGTTACTTCCGGCAGTTTCTCGCCGTATAATACGAGCAAGAGACCAACAATTACGATTAATTCCAGCGTGCCTAAATTCATAAATATAATTATATCAACCGTAGTAAAAAAAGCGAGAAAAATTTTAAAAACTGTATTTTTTGACAGTTTCTCTGTTTTTTGATAGATTTTTCCTAATAAAAAGATATAAATTTACGGAGCAAATTTATGCAAATTGTTCAATGTGTCCCTAATTTCAGTGAAGGACGCCGGTCAGAAGTAATTGACACAATTATTACTGAAATCACCTCGGTTCCGAATGTAATGGTTCTTGGCCAGGAAATGGATGCCAGTCATCATCGTTCGGTAATTACGTTTGCGGGTTCACCGGCCGGGGTTAAAGAAGCGGCTTTTAAATCAGTCCGCAAAGCGTCCGAACTGATTGATTTAACCAAACACCGGGGCGAGCATCCCCGGATGGGGGCAACGGACGTCATTCCTTTTATCCCGCTGAAAAACATTACGATGGCAGAATGCGTAATCTTAGCTCATGAATTAGGACAAAAAATCGGTGAGCAATTAAAAATTCCCGTCTTTTTCTATGAAGAGGCGGCCACCCGGCCGGAGCGGAAAAATCTGGCCAACGTCCGAAAAGGCGGGTTTGAAGGATTACGAGAAGAAATAGGCAGAGACCCGGCGCGTCAACCTGATTTTGGTCCGGCGCGAATTCACCCGACCGCCGGCGCTACGGCCGTGGGCGCCAGGTTTTTTCTGGTTGCCTATAACATAAACCTTAATACGGATGACCTTCAGATTGCTAAAAAAATCGCCCGGACGATTAGAGAATCCAGCGGCGGGTTACCTTTTGTTAAGGCCTTGGGTATAATCGTGGAACAGAACGGCAAAAAAATTGCCCAGGTGACGATGAATTTAACTAACTATAAAATTACTCCGATGAAAACGGTTTTAACCGCAATAAAGGAAGAAACCCGGAAATCAGGAGTGGAAATTCTGGAAAGTGAATTAATCGGACTCCTACCGGCCGATGCTTTAACCGGCACATCACCCGAAGAATTGTTGATTAAAAATTTTAATCCTGAAAAACAAATTATTGAGAACCGGTTGGAAAATTTGGGAATGTAGTCATTGGTTACGGCAATAATACTGCGGCGGCGATGACCGTGGTCCACATACCGTTTTTGTAACCGAAAGCGGTTTGCGTGCAATTGGCGGTTTTAACAAATCGTCCGCTGATTTTCCAGATTTCTTTTTTCTTGTCCCAGGCGGCGTCGGCATCAAACTCTATCCCTAACGTGCTAGCTAACATTGATGCCGCCAGGTCTTCGGAATAATCGCCGGCCTGTTGTTCGTTTTCTCCAAAACTGCTGTGTTCGGAAAGATAACCGTATTGATTCCGGTCGGCCGGTATGGCTAATCCGACTGAAGCGGCAATCAGACGGCGATATTCATTGGTAGCGTTGCGGCTGAGGACACAATAAGTAATCTGTCCATCTCTTAATTTTTTCGCTCCCTTTTCTTGCGAAACCAGAACGCAATGCGGCGGAAAAATACTGGAAACATGGACCAGGTTTAAACGGGCGATTTTGGCGTCACGCAAGGCCTCCTCAAAGCTGGCTAATTCTTCTTTATGCCGGCCGACCCCTTTGGTCAAAAATATTTCGCGCGGTGTAAAAGTCATCAAAAATCTTTCCCGATAAAATTAATCGTCCAAAACAATAAAATAATATTATAAGAACTTTTATTTTTATTGCAAGTATTTTTTATTTTTCTAATCATAAATATCAGGCCAGCCCTTCTGTTTAAATATAAATTGTTGACAAAATCGTTTAAAGTAGTAATCTATTTAGCAGGTTCACGAGGAGGAAAAATATGTCCGGTCATTCTCATTGGGCAACCATCAGGCACAAGAAACAGGCAACGGATGCCAAAAAAGGAAAAATATTTTCCAAGATTTCCAAATTAATTATTGTCGCCGCGCGGGAAGGCGGCGGCGACCTGTCCGGCAATTATAAGTTACAGTATGCCGTCAGTAAAGCCCGGGAAATGAATATGCCTAAAGAGAACGTTGATAAAGCTATTAAAAAAGGTACGGGTGAACTAGAAGGCAGCCAGATTGAAAGCGTCATCTATGAAGGGTTCGGTCCGGGCGGAGCCGCCATTATGGTGGAAACCTTAACGGATAACCGGAACCGGACTATTCCCGAGATAAGAAGAATATTTGAAATGAGAGGCGGTAATTTGGGCGCGACCAATTCCGTTAACTGGATGTTTGAACGGAAAGGTTTTTTTACGATTGCCGGCAACTTACCGGAAGATGAATTATTAAGTGCGGCTCTTGAGGCCGGAGCCGCCGATGCCGAACTGGCCGGCGATGTTTTTGAAATTACCTGTTCGCCTAAAGATTTTGAAAAAGTAAAAACAGCTTTAATCGCCAAGAAGTTAACCCCCAAAACCGCTGAAATCACCTTCGTCCCTAAAAATTACGTCGCCGTCAACCAGAAAGACGGGCAACGGCTTATGGAATTAACCGAAGCGCTGGAAGACCATGATGATGTCCAGAATGTCTACGCTAATTTTGATATTCCAGAACCGGCAACCGGACAGACAGAAAAGTAATTGTCTATAAAATCGGCGCTACCATTTTATGACAGAAACCGTTGAATGTTTAGTTTTGAAAGGAATCAAAGGCATTGCCGAGGGCGAAATTTTTTATATTAATTACGGCCAGATCGTGACGATCGGGCGGAGCCGAAGTTGCGATATTTCATTTCATCGCTTTAAAAAATTTAACCGGTTGCTAAAATCTAAAAAAGATGACGATCTCTTAAGCGTTTCCCGCCGTCATCTCCGCATTGCTTTTTATAATTCCCAGTGCGTTGAATTAAAAGACCTGAGCACCAATGGCAGTTTTATAAACAAGCGGTCTTTTAAGAAAAAAATTATTCCTGATATTAAAGGAAAAACTTACGAAATTAGGTTGGGGGCACGGGAAACGTTTGAATTAAGTTGGAACAAAAGAGAATTGGACCAACCGGAAGCAATAAAAAACCAAAGCGAAAAGCAAACGAGCGCGGGCGGGGAAGAATGAGCAATGAACTTAAAACAGTTGCCGTTACAATGGGCGACCCGGGCGGGATCGGTCCGGAAATAATCATTAAAGCCCTGTCCGCTTATCCACCGGCGAGGGGGAACGACAAACTAAACCGTCATATTAGATTCTTGCTAATTGGCGACGAGCAAATCTTCCAGACAGCGTCCCGTCTGCTAAAATCAGATTTCAAACCGAAAAAAATTGATTCAATTGATTGCTTAACCGGCGAATTACCAGCCGGTATTTATTTTTTACATCTGAAAAGCCCAACCGGAGTTACGATGGGACAGGTTAATCGCGCTAACGGCACGGCCGCCTGGAATTGTCTCCAAACCGCAATTGATTTAATTCATCAACACAAAATATCGGCTTTGGTGACCGCGCCGGTCAGCAAAGAAGCCATCAATTTGGCCGGCTACCCTTTTACCGGACATACGGAATTCCTGGCTAAAAAAAACAATGCCCGCAAAGTAGCGATGATGTTCGTCGGTAAAAATCTCAAGGTTTCGTTGGTTACCACTCATCTGGCTTATAAAAAAGTGCCGCTTTATCTATCCACCCAGAAAATTTTAGAAACAATTTTAATTACAGATGATTGGTTAAAAAAATATTGCGGGCGCCGGCAACCGCGCCTGGCGGTTTGTGGTTTAAATCCACATGCGGGCGAATCAGGTTGGCTGGGTAGTGAAGAAAAAAATATTATTGCTCCGGCGGTGACTCAGGCCAAAGAAGCAGGCCTTGCCTGTCAAGGCCCTTTCCCGGCTGATAATATTTTTAAACAAGCCCTGGACGGCGCGTTTGAAGCAGTCATCGCTCTTTATCACGACCAGGGATTAATCCCGATTAAAATGTTCGGCTTTAACGAAAGCGCCAATATCACCTTGGGATTACCGATTATCCGCACTTCGCCCTTACACGGAACAGCTTTTGACCTTGCCGGCAAAGGAACGGCTGAAGCCGGTTCAATGACAACCGCGATTAACCTGGCAACAGAAATGTGTTTACAAGAAAAAAGTCTTTTTTAATAACGACTGATCGGCTAATAATTACCACGAAAATTAAGAGCGTGTTTCATAACCTAATGTCAACGACCGTCCCGCTTAGGGCGGGACTCCGCTGTCGCTGCGTAAAGGTCGTTGGCTACCATAAATTGTGCGATAGACAACGAGGCCGTAGGTCCTCGTTGATATTACTTATAATGAGGTTATGAAATACGCTCTAAGGCAAAAACCATTTAATGGTCCGCTGAAGTCCTTCCCTGAAACTTATCCGGGGTTGATAGTTAAGATATTGACGGGCCTGGGAAATATCGGCCATGGTATGGCGAACATCTCCCAACCGGGGCGGGGTAAAAATAGGTTTAATATTTTTACCCATCAGTTTATTAAGACAGCGGAGAAGGTCAAGAACTCTGTAACGTTTTCGGCAAGCAATATTATAGACGCGACCGCAGGATTGAGCTGGCGCCCGGAGAGAAAGAAGATTGGCTGAAACGACATCATCAACATAAGAAAAATCTCTGGATTGTTTTCCATCGCCGTGTACGGGCGGCCGCTGATTTTTCAGCAAACAGGTAATAAACTTAGGCACAACTACGGCATACTGGCTTTCCAAACTCTGGCGGGGGCCAAATACATTAAAATAACGAAGAGCCACTGTTTCCAGTTTATAATTTTGTGAGAATATCCGGCAGTAAATCTCGCCCATTAATTTTGTCGCCGCATAAGGTGAAATCGGTTGAGGGACGCCGCTTTCTTTCTGAGGCAGATGTTGATTTTCTCCGTAAACCGAACTGGATGAAGCAAAAATAAATCTTTTTACCCGGGCCGACCGGCTGGCCATCAGCAAATTCATCGTCCCAGTTACATTAACTTCATTAAATTCAACCGGCTGATCCAGTGATTTAGGAACAGACCTCAAGGCGGCCTGATGAATTACATATTTTACGCCACGAACCGCTTTCCGGATGGTTTTCAAATCACGAATATCGCCGCGAATTAATTCTATTTTTGTGATTGACTCTTGCAGGTTAGCCATCCGGCCGGCGCTGAAATTATCCAGCACACGCACCTTTTGGCCGCGTTTAACTAAGGCGTCAACAATATGCGAACCGATAAACCCGGCGCCACCGGTAACTAAATAAATATCTTTATTCATTATTCATTGTTCAATTAATTTGTAATACCGCTCTTTCATTTTCTCCCAGGAAATGGCATCATAACATTTTAGGGCGTTTTCAGCCAGATTTTTCATTTTTTGCGGGTCTTGGTAAAGAGCATAAATCACACCAGTTAAATCATTTTCATCAACCGGATTATAAAAAGCCAGTGATTGTTGATTAAAATATCTTTTAATCGTCCGGCGGTCCGCGGTGACGACCGGGATTCCCAGTACAATATATTCAACTACTTTGGTGGGAAAAGCCAGCTGAGTCAGTTCCGTATTTTTCAACGGCACCACGCCTAAATCAACTCCTCCGAGAACCTCCGGTACTTTTTCCTGAAGAATCTGACCCTTGAAAATTACTGCTTGTTCCAGTTTTAACTCCCGAACCAATTGTTTATATTCATTTTCCTTTGGCCCGGAGCCGATAATTAAAAATTTTAACCCCGGGATTTTTTCTTTAAGGACTTTTACCGATTTGATCGCGCCGGTTAGATCATATATGTCAGACAATAACCCGTGGTAAGCCAATGTAAATCCAGTAGGTTGTATCCTGCAGACAGTATCCGGAGTTTTAAATATGTGAGTATCCGGCACGTTCATTATCACCGTAATTTTTCTCTCCGCTACGCCGCGGTTAATCAGGATTTCTTTAAGGGTGTCGCTCACTGTAATAATTTTATCAGCAAATTTTGTTGATATTTTTTCAATAAATTTTAAAATTTTTATAACCAGCTGGTTAGCAGATAAGTTATAACGATCGATAAAAAACTCCGGCATCACCTCGTGCATATCCAGAAAAACGGAAGAACGGAATAACTTGGGGATTAAAGAACAAAAAACTAAGAAATCCGGAATGGTATGGACCTGAACGATTTTATAACGTTTTTGAAAAAATAAAACAGCGGTCTTCCGGAAAGCCAGGCAAAAAAAAGCAAGATATTCAAAAAGATAAATAAAGAATCCGCCTCCGCGGTGTCTTTTAACCGGCAGGCGATAAACCGTTATGCCCTTTCCCGCTGGAAGCGGGATCCGGCCTTTGACGGAAATTATTTCATACCTTTTTTCGCCAATCTCACGCAGGCAAATAATATCAACCGAATAACCCTGGTCAACTAACACTCCGGCTTCGCGTTTTACCCGCGGGTCTTCCGGATAATAGGAATGAGTGACCATTAAAATTCGTGATTTCATCATGTTATTTGACTATCTAATTATTTGCTGAATAAATATCCTGTGCCATAATTCTACCGATAATAGTAGAAATAATTGTCTGGTATATGTCTCCCGACCGGATTGATGTTTATTTATCATTTCGTTAATAAAGGCCCGGTTGAAATATTCTTTAATTAACGCGGAATCATGAAATAATTCTTCAACATACTTAAGAAAAGCAGGTGTTTTCAGCCATTGCTCCATCGGGGTGGAAAATCCTTTTTTCTTCCGATTAATAATTTTTTTCGGCAGCCATTTCGCCGCGGCTTTTTTGTGAATATATTTTCCGGTTAACCCTTTCAGTTTATATTCCGGCGGAATCGTTTCAATAAATTCAACCAGTTCCACATCCAGATAAGGCACCCGCGCCTCGACCGAATGTGCCATTGACATTTTATCACCCACCAGAAGCAAATCGTCCGGTAACCAGACTCTGGTATCCAGGTATAACATTCGGGCCAGCGGCGGAAGATGACTCGCCCGTTCATAAATCGGATTAATTATTTCGGACGGATTATGCCTGAGCAGATTTTTTTGAATCGCCGGTTGATACAACGATTCCTTCATTGATTGATTAAACACGG
>CAKKQI010000342.1:0-13236 GCA_919901895.1 Candidatus Brocadiaceae bacterium
CATTAGCCGTGAGTAGTTCTGAATTATCCATCACGGCCGGCTCGCTTAACGTGGACGGCACTCTCACCGGCGGAGCCAACGGCTCCATCAAATTCACACCGACCTCGCCCGGCCAGTACGGTATTTCCGCCACAGCCACGGCTAATATTAACTTAAACGGCGCCGCGGCCGGCACCAGATTTAAAATCTACAGCACTTCTTCAGCCAACTACACCTATATCTACCTGATGGATTTATCCGATACCAACCTGGCTTACTGCGAAATGTATTATTTAGGGACCAATGCCGCGCTCAAAAGTGGTATTTACGCCAGTGATGTTGACACTCCTTACGGCGGCGGCGAAGGGCTGACTATTGATAATTGCCTGATTCACGATGTCTATGACGGCATCCGATTGTCATCCAGCAGCAGCCAGTGCGTCGTTACCAACAATACGATTCGTTCAGCGACCAACAGCGGCATGGCCATTTCCCAATCGCCGCTTGACCCTAATTTCACATTAACCAACAATACGATTTACAATTGCGCCAAGGGGATTGAAATCAATAGTTCAACCGCCGTGACTTTTACTAATTGTTCGTTAGGTACGTTAGGACAAAACAGCACGGCGGATATAGATGTTGAGACCGGCTCCACCAGCACTCAGGTATCGTTGTATAATTGCGTCCTGGCCAGTCCGACCGAGGTCAACGGAACGAATCTTGATTTGGCCGATATGTTTATTATTTCCTACAAACACGACCAAACGCTTGGATTAACCCGCGTTTGGGGCGATTGGAAACCGGCCGGCATAGTGAAATTTAATTATACCCCGCCGAGTTATACCGGCTCCGGCGACAACGACCAGCAGAAAATCCTGGAGTTCGGTTCCAGCGCGATTGGTTCGCAATATTACGCGGACAGCAACGGCGACGGGATAGAATTAGTCGGCACCGCGGCCAGCCGGACCATTGTCCGTTCGGCCGACGGCGTGGCTTATAATTTTACGGTCAGCGCCACGTCCGGCACCGCGCTCTTCGGCGGTTATTATTACGAATTCCAGAATTTAGGCGCGAACGGTTTGTATCTGGCCACCACGAATGCCGTCAGTCCCACCACCGGAACGGGTCTGGATTACGGTTCGTTTAAAAACAATCCCTCCGCCACCCGGCACCTGCGTTTGGCCACGGGTCAAACGCTCAACCCGGTGACCGGTTGTTCATTTGACGATTCGGCCACCAATGACGTGCGCGTGGAAAACAGCACCAATATTACTTTTACTAATTACGCCAACCCCACGGCCAATGCCGAAGATGAAGAAATCAGCGGAACAGTGAACTGGAGCGGGATTATTGACTTTATCAGTAACGGAACCGGCGGCGGCAACTGGAACGTCGGCGCGACCTGGGTCGGCGGCGCGGTGCCATCCGCAACTTCCAACGTCAGTATTGCCGCGGGCGATATCGTTACCGTCGGCGCCGCTATTGCCAATTCCCCGATTAACTCCCTGGTCGTGACCGGGACCGGGACTTTAACATTTGATTTAGCCGGCAATCCGGCGATTCCGTTTGCCAATGGCGGCACTTTGCTCAATAACGGAACCATTGTTTTTACCAATACCGCCGGCGCGAATTTTGTGCAATTATCCGCCCAGAACTCCGGTCAGACCAAATGGGTTTTTTCCGGCAACCAGCCGGACTGGTCCACCGGTGGAACTGACCTGGAATTCCGCATCAGCGATTGCGATTACCAGGGGCCGATTACCATTACCGGCGCCAGCCGCCTGTTTGTTTTTAACGGTCAGATGGAAACCGACAGCGTGACCATTAGCGGCACGGCCACCTGCCAATTGGCCACCGGCGGCAGTTTACGCACCTGGCGGGCCCAGGGCGATATTACCGTTTATGACGGGACATTAGACCTGCAGTCCAATACCAGAACCGAAATCCTGTGCGGCTCCAACGGGCAGTACGGGCTGATTGCCGAAGGGCTCGGCACGATTAGCGCCACCGGCGCCTCTTCGGTTTCGCGCAATTGTTATATCACCTCGGCTTCAACCAACCGCAGTTACCTCCTCCTCAAAGACGCCTCCGAAGGCAAGTTCCGCTATTGCACTATCAATAACCTCGGTTACAACGCGATTGACAAATACGGATTCACCGGCAAAAACATCAACGCCTCAGGCGGCAGCCAGGGTGTGCTAATTGATTCCTGCGATATCTACAATAACTACAGCGGTATCTATCTGACCAATTGCGATAATAACAATACGGCTACTTACCGGATTTATAATAATAAGGTGTATAATAACCAGAATAGCGGTATTGTTCTTGACAACGGCAGTGATACGAATGCCGTTACTAATAACGAAGTTTATAACAACGGAAATAATGGTATTATCGTGACCATGGCCGGCGGCACAGCCTCTAATTCCAATTCATTAACCGCAAACAAATCATATAATAACACAAATGACGGTTGTACTATGCAGAACGGTTCTAGCGCTAATACTCTGACCAACGAATCTTATTACGGGAACGGCCGGGGCGGTCTTGCTTTCTTTGGTTCAGTTAATCATACCGGCAATACATTGATTGGCTGCAGTTTAGGCGTGACCGGAACATATACCGCCAACTTGCAGGGCGACATTTATGTAAACGTTGCTGCCGGCGTAATTTGTCCGGTGACGGTCCGGAATACCTGGCTGGGTTCGGCGACCGAAGTCTACTGGATGCAGACCGCGCCGGGCGCGGGGACCTATATCCTTTCCCAGAAGCACGACCAGACCAACGGCTTGACCAAGATTTTCGGAGATTATACCCTGCAGGCCGGCGTTTATTTCAACCTGACCGATACGCCTTTTGGTCCGGGTGACGGCGTATCATATACCGGCGCCGGTGATGACAACGTCCAAAAAAGGTTGCAGTTTGCGCCCGGGCCTTCGGGCGTGAATTCGGGTAAATCCAGCCTGACTGTGCCGGATAGCGGCGAATCGCAGATGTTCCGGGCGCGGAGTTCGGCGGTTTCACCCACGTTGGTCTCGGCCGTGGATGGGGCCACCGCTTATACCTTTACTTGCGCGCCTGATAGCGGCACCGGCGGCGGGATTATTTACGCTAATTATGCCACCTTTGATAATCTTGATGAAAACGGATTAAATTACCGGGGAGTGATGGCCAACGTTTACCAAATAGATAACTGCGCTTTCCGGAACGGCTCCAGTCTCGCCGGGGCAACCTTGTTAAGATTTAATCCCACCAGCGCTTGGGCTTCAGATTTAACCTTAACCGGTTGTTCTTTTGATAATTCCACCACTTATGATGTTTATACCAATATCGGCGCCGGCCGAAAAGTAACTTTCCAACAGTATGTTAACGATAGCGCCGGCTCAAAGGATAACGAATCTACCGGCACGGCCGTCTGGCCGATGACGAACTTTCAATCGCAGGCCAACGGCAACTGGAATGCCGGCGCGACCTGGGTCGGCGGCGCCGTGCCCGGACTGACGGATAACGTTACCATCAGTCATACGGTCACCGTTGACGGCTATGTCGCTTCAGCCACCAATATCACGATTCTTGATGGCGGTACCCTGAGTCTGGAGGGCGGTTCGCTTAATTCCGAAGTGCGGGTAATGGGCGGCGGGACAATGAGCGCGACCGGCACCGGTATCTTCAGATGCCAGACCCTGACCAACCCGGTTTATATCCGCTCCGCCACCAGTAATAAATTTAATTATACCAATAATAACTGGACCTTTAACGGCTCGGGGACCGTGAATTTAGGATTAGCGGATTATCAGGGACTTACCTTAACCATTCCGACCGGGATTATTTTGAACCTGATTGATAACGTCAATACGTTGACCACCACCATTAATTCCGGCGCGACGGTTAATCATCAGACCGTGAATAAAGAATGGGTGGCGCGCGGGTTGGTCTCGGTTTCCGGCAACCTGAACTTAGGGGCGGATACGATGACGCGGCTGAACTGTCCGAGCGCGGATGGCGAATCCGGAATTGAAGTTACGTCCACCGGAAAATTAGTTGGTCAGGGGACGTCTAATGACGACTCCGATTGCATCATCACCAACGGCGGCGGCAGCGGGGCGTATAAGCCCTACATATATTGCTACGCCGGTTCGGAAACTATCCTGCGTTATTGCACCGTGGCTTATGTCGGTTCTAATGTTACCACCCCGATTGATAAATGTGGTGTTGTAGCAAGCAGTGTTAACGGAGCGAATAGTAATGAAGGATTCACCATTGATGGGTGTAATATTTACGGTGGATACTATGGTGTCTTTCCCAACAGTAGTTCCAATAATAACACGGCTAATGGAAATAAAGGTATTAAAAATAACTGGATTCATGACACCGGTATTGCCGGTTTAGTTCTAAATAACGGTTTTTCTAATACGATTGATAATAATACTATTTTCAATTGTGTGCGCGGTGTATATTTATGGGGGAGCGGAAATGGCCCCACTGAAACATTCACTAATTGTAGTTTTAGCGGTAATACTACCGGTGATCTCTATTTGGTAAACGGTGGGGCCGGGATTATCCCACGCATTATTTTGCGTAATTGTACGCTTGGTTCAGCGACTGAAGTAACGCCAACCGCAGAACTGGACGCCGCCAACGAATACATCATCTCCTTCAAGCACGACCGGACTAACGGCCTGACTCGGGTCTGGGGCGATTACCAGATTACCAGCGGGAGTTTGTTATTCAATTATGCTAACGAGACTTACCCCGGCGCGGGCGATGCGAATATCCAGAAGCAGGCGCAGTTTGGTCCGACGGCCATTGCCGCGCTCGGCAACGATTCCCGGATTTACGCCAACGGCAGCGGTTGTAATATCCAGTTAGTAGGAATATCCACGAGCCGGACCGCGGTTTCGGTGTTCGGAGGCGCGGGCCGGGGGTTGATTACCCTGAGCAACGGCGCCCTGGATATGAACTACGTTGATTATAATACCAGCGGAGTGGATGTCTCCGGCGCCAATGCCCAGTTGACCGGATTAAACAATGTTGCTTTTGCATCCGCCGCTGAAACCGGCACGCCTTATCTGACCGTGGCCACCGGTCAGACCAAAACACTGACCGGCTGTTCCTTTGATAACGGCACTACTACCGATGTTTCGGTTAACTGGAACGGTTCAACGCCGACCAAATTAATCTTCACCGGTTACACCAACGACAATGCCGGCACCAAAGACCTGCAGTCCAACGGTTCGGAAGTCCACTGGCAGAGCGAGACGCGGCTGGCTTCATTTGCCAGCGTGGTGCCGGCTGAGGTCAGGCGTTCCGACACAAACGTCCCGATTCTCCGGCTGCAATTCGGGGTCAAGTCGCCGAACGGCAACTATACTAATGGCACGCCGGGCGTGCTTTCCACTATTAAAGTGGACCGCACCGGAACCGGCAATACTACGGATAGTGATATTGACGCGGTCAAAATCTGGCGTGATAACGGCAACAGCAGTTTTGACGCGATAGAAGACACCCTGGTTTCCGGCGGCAGCGACCTATTTACCACCGGCGTGGTTACCATTACTCTGGTTGCCCCGCAAGCCATTACCAATACTTTTTTTGTTACTTATGATATTGATTCCGCCGCTAACACGGCTAACCAGGTCGGCGGGCAATTGGTGGACAATAGTTATTTTACGGTGGTCAGTCCGCATACCAAGGCAACGGATAACTTAGCCGCGGCTTCGAGCAACGTGGCGATTCAAACCAATCCCCGGCGTTGCGATGGGCAGATTGCCAAGGCCGGGGGGACTTATTTAGGCGATAACGTCTATAACAGTTCGGGGCAGTGGCAGACCGAGACCACTTATACCGATAACAGCCAGTACGTCAGTTTTTATATCCGGCTCCAGAATGACGGTACCCTGGCTGAAACGTTGCGTATCAGCGCCGCGTCTGCCGGCGATACCACTTGGTGGACGGTTTCTTTTTACGACGCGACCAGCGGCGGCGCAGATATTACCGCTAAGGTGATGGACCCGGGCGGTTGGAACAAGGGTTCAACTACCGATAGTGGGGTCTCTGAAAATATCCGGGTGGAATGCCGGCCCGCGGTCACCGCTACGCTCAATGCCGACCTGACTGTTACAATGTATACTTCAGTGGCCGGCCGTCCGGAAACCAAGGACGTGCTTAAAGCCATTACCGGCAACAAACCCAACCAGGCCGATGCCCTGGTCAGTACTAATACTACTTTTACCAACGGTGAAGATGTTTATTATCCGCCGAACGTCCAATCCATTTCCGCGACCATCGGCACCAACCTGCTGGTCTCGTATTACGTCAAGGTAGAAAACGAAGGCGGGATTGGTTCGGATATTCTGAGCGTAACCGCGCCGGCCTCCAGCGGTGCCTGGACGCTGACCTATTATGATGATGCGGCTGGCGGCGGCACCGGCGGTATTTGTTCGGGTATCACCACTACCGGCTGGGCTACGCCATCTCTGGCTAACGGCGGGTCGCGAATTATCCGGGTGGAAGCCAGCACCACTCAGGGCAGTTTAAATAACATCACGGTCTGGGTGGCCCCGGCTGATACGCCCAGTCGTTATGACCAGTGCACGATTAGTTTAAACGCCAATGCCGTTTATAAACCGGACGCGATGGTGAAATACTCCACTGAACCGGATGGTTCTTACTTGACCAATAATATCTATGAAACCGGCACGCCGGTAACGCAACTTCATACTACCAACGGTGTCGTTATTAATACGGTGGAGTCATATTACTTCCGTATCCAGAACGATGGCAATACTTCGGAGAGTTTCAAGATTACCGGTACGGGTACCGGCGCCGGGACCGGGGCCAGCCAGTGGACGCTGACATATTATTACGGCTCTACGGAGATTCCCGTGTCCGGGGGTGGCGGTTGGACCACGCCGGTAATTGCCCCGGCCGGCACACTTGATATTTACGTTCAGGTCAGGCCCACGGCCGGCACCAGCGGCGAGACCAAAGATATCCTGGTGAACGTCTCTTCAGCCAACGACCAGAACGTTCAGGATGCGGTAATGGCCCGGCCGTCTCTGACGCCGGTCTTTCTGATTGATGCCCGTCTATCAACCGATGACGCGACTTACAACGGCAACGGAGTTTACGATGACACGGCCCCGCCGGATGCGGCCGGCCAGTTCACCACCATTTACGCCGATTGGAACCAGACGGTTACTTATTATGTGATGTTAGAAAACGACGGCGGCGATGTGGACAAAGTAACCGTTACCGGCAATGCCGGCGATGCCAACTGGACCGTCAGTTATTATGATGCCGTTACCGGCGGTACGGAAATAAGCGATAGTGTTACCGGAAACGGCTGGTTATATCCGGCGGCCGGCAATATGGCGGCCGGCGAACAGAAAAAAATCCGGGTTAATGTCAGACCTTTAGCCAGCGCCGGTCCGGGCGCCACTAAAAACGTTGACGTGGTCCTGACTTCACAGGGCGATACCGGCAAGAAAGATATGCTCCGTTGCACCACGATTGTTACCGATTACAAAGTGGATAACCGGATTATGGAAGAGGGCGGGACCTGGGGCGTGAACGACGTCGGTAACGCGGCCTATGGTTCAAACCCGGCCACGCAAAACCTCAGTACCAACAAGAACAATAATCAGGTTTCCACTTATTATATCCGGATTGAAAACGAGGGTAATGCCACGACCAGTTACAGCGTTACCGGTAATGCCGGCACTGGTTCGGGCTGGACGATTTCTTATTTCAGCGACCCGAACAATAATACTGAAAGCGGTACGACCTCGGACGACGTGGAAATTTCGTTCCAGATTACCGGCACGGGCTGGGCCGCGGCCAACGTCGTCAACGGGAGTTATAAAACCATATACGTCAGGATGACTCCGGACGGAACCGTTACCGGCGGCACGAATAAAGTTGCGCCAATCTGGGCGACCAACCTTGTTTCCAGCCAGATAGACGCCTGCCAGGCGACGGTGAACGTGATTCAGACTTTTGTGACGGATAGTTTGGCCAGCAACCAGCCGTCCAGCGGTTATATCGGCGACAATACTTATTATCCGCCGTTGCAGTCGGATGCGGGTGTGAACTTAAGCGTGGCCAAAGATACCATTGCCTCGTATTACGTCCGGGTGGAAAACGAAGGCAATGCTTCGGAGACGTTTACCGTGACCGGTACCGCGGGCGGGACCGGCGCCGGCGGTCATGCCTCCCGGTTCTGGACGGTTTCATATTTTGTGGAATCAGCGCCGGGCAGCGGGACTTTTGATACGGACGTAACTTCTAACGTGACCAGCATCCCGGCGGGTTACCAGTTGACGCTCGGCGCTGCGGCCAACCAGCGGCTGAACGTGCGGGTAACGCCGAACAAATACGTCGGGCAAAACGTAATTTATCCGGTGGATATCTGGGGTATCAGCCGCAATGATGCCGCGCCGCCGATTGCCCAGGATGCGGTCGGCGTAAGCACCACCTGTACTACTTCTTATCAGCCGGACGTGCACGCCCGGCAGAATAATGAATCATGGGAAACTAATCCCGGGGACCGGGCTAATGATGACAATTACACCCCGCCGGCCGCGGTGGAAACCGATGACTTCCAGACGACGATGGCCGGTGATACTATCACGTATTACGTCAAGGTAATGAACGACGGTAACTTTGACCAGTCGTTTACGGTCAGTGGTAGTTCTTCAGCCGGTATCGGGCCGAACTGGACTGTTTCATATTTTATCGCCGGTAATGACCGGACGACCGCGGTCAGCAACGGGACGTATAACACCATTACCGACCAGGGCGCGGCGATTCAGTACCGTCAGAACGGGGCCGTGGGTTATTTGGAAATTGAGGTCAGGGTTACCCCGAGCCCGGTTGTTCCGGCCAGCGAAATCAGAAACGTAATTATCAAGGCCTATCCGGATTCAGCGGCTGTTTCCGAAACCGCGGACCGGGTGGATTCGGTGGAATTAGAGACTGAGGCCTTAAGTAGTTACAAACCGGATACATTAGTCAGAACCGAATCCGACGGCTCCGGTAATTTCAGCGGAAACGGTTTTTACAATGACCCGATTGACGGCTCCGAACAGAAGAGCGAATTTACGAACAATGCCCCGCAACCGACGACCATCGTGGCGTCTTACTACATTAAGATTGAAAACGACGCGAATAATATTGACACGATTACCGTAACCGGCACGGCCAGTAATGCCCAGTGGGTCGTTTCCTATTACGTGGAAAATAACGGGACGCTCGGCGACAGCGAAGTAAACACGCAGACGACGTCCAACGATATTACTTCACAAATCATAGAAAGCGGTTTCAATTCTTTTGCCTTTTCCGGTGTGCCGGCTTTAGGCGGCACGCGTTACGTTAGGGTAACGGTCTCGGCCGTGAACGCCCAGCAATTAGCCGGCGGCGTGAGCCGGACTACTTATGTCGGCGCGATTAGCAGCGGCGATACCTCGCAACGGGACCGGATCCAGCTCACCACCACCGTGCGTAATAACTACCAGGCCGACAGTATGATTAAAAACTGGGAAGACGATCCATTGAACCTGCCGCCTTATTTAACCGATGATACTTATCAAACTCCGCCTTGGCAGGGTTCGTATACGCAAAGCCAGACGCAGGTGAGGGACAAGTTAACCGTCGCTTCATATTATATCCGGATTCAGGATGACGGCAACGCCAACAGCGCCTTTACGGTCAGCGGGACCAGCGCTGCCGTGCTTTCGGCCCAGAAGGGCGAGACCTGGTCTATCACTTATTATGATGACGGGCCCGGTTATAACACCAGCTCTTTTGGGACTAATGTTACCGCCAATGTCATTGCCGGAACTTACAATATTAATTCCGGTGAATTGCCGCCTTATGAAGCCGGCCCGACTTCGCCCACTAAGGGCTATTTAAGAGTTCATATTGAACCGGGGTCAAATGCGGCTGATGCGAGTCTCGGTGATGTTTACGTCTATTGCTATTCTACCAATGGCGGAACGGTCCAATCCGATAGCACCAGAGCCAGAGTCCAGGTTAATTCACCGAACCAGCCGGACTTGTATATCAGAAATCAGGGCGACGCTGAACCGGCTGGATTAGTATTAGATAATTCATATACGCCGCTGCAGGTCGCTATCGGTACTCAAAGCAAGAGCAATACAACCGATAAAAATAATACCATTACTTATTATGTCTGGCTGCAGAATGACGGAAATAACGCTGACAGTTTTACCTTAACGGCGGTAGAAGCGGCCAGCGTGGGCGGCGGGACCTGGACCACCACTTATTATTACGATGCCGATAATAACGACATTCTTTCGTTTGCCTCAGATACGAATATTACGGCTAACGTTAAAGGAAGCGGGCAGACGCTTCCGCCGGCCGGCAGTTGGGCGCAAAATGAAAGACGCCGTATCTGGGTGCTGGTGAATCCGAATGAAAACGTCCCGGGCACTACGCAATATACGATTACGATGACGGCCCTGTCTGTTTTCGCTCTGGCTAAAGAGGACCAGTGCCGGGCGATTACGACGCTCAATAATAGCTATCAACCGGACGCCTGGGTTAAAAAAGAAGGCGGCGCTAATAACCCGGCCCATAACGGCAGCCCGACCAATCCGGCCGGTTATGAAATTCCGCCGCCGGCGACCCAAGTATTACCGACCGAAAATATTAACCGTTTTTCCACGATGAGTTACTACGTCCGGATTACCAATGACGGTAACGTGATTCATACGATTTCAGTCGTTGGCACGGTTGCGTCAAACAACTGGACGGTCCGATATTACCAGGATGACGATGAAAATGGTGTCAACGATGGTGATGGCGAAATAACTACGCCCGTAACCACCGGGGGCGGCTGGGCAAAATCTTATCTGATTAACGGGGTTAAAGCCATCCGCCTTGAAGTTACGCCCGGTCTCTATGCCTCACCCTCTAGTGATGAGAATACCACGGTTACTTTGACCGGACAGGTCGGCAACGTCCGTGATTCCTGCAAGGTCGTCACCCATGTCAACAATGTCCAGCAGGGCGACGCCTGGGTCAAAGAAGAAGGCGGCAGTTATATCGGTAATAACGCCGGTAGCGGTTATGAAGACCCGGTTACTACCCAGATTAAGTCTTTATCAGTCAACCCGTTAAGCCCGGCGACTTATTATCTGATGCTCCAGAACGATGGTAATATTAATGATATCCTGACTATTAGTTCCACCGAAACCGGCGACAGCAGTTGGTCGGTGAGTTATTACCAGGTGAGCGGTTACGTAAATATTACCAATAATGTGATTACCGGCGGCGGTTGGGCAACCGTGAGTCTGGTGGCCGGTGATACGCGTGAAGTCGCCTTAGTGGTCACGCCGCAGTTATGGCCGCCGGCCGGCGGTTCCAGTTACCCAATCAATCTGACGATCCGGGGAACAGCGGGCGTTCTTGATAAAGGCCGGGCCACCACCACCGTGAATAATAACTACTTGCCGGATAACTGGATTTCCATTACGCAGGCGACTTATAACGGGACGGCGGACGGACAGAACGTCTGGTCGCCGACCGCTCAGAGCAAGCTTACTTCCATTAATAACGGCCAGGCGGCGACTTATTACGTTACGGTGCAGAACGATGGCAACGTTAACGATTTCTTTACCGTTACCGGTGCGGCCGGAGATAGTCAATGGACCGTGAGTTATTACGATCTGAGCGGACCGACCGAAATTACCAATCAAATTACGCCCGGTACCTGGCGTTTCCCGAACGCGGGCAATGCTGCTCCGGGTACGGCCGATACCGGACGCGAAATCAGGGTGGTCGTGGCGCCTATCGGAGTTTTACAAGGTAATTCGGTTAAATATGTTAATATCATCAGCACTTCAGGCGGACCGGGGGGCAAGACCGATACGGTTACAGCCGAGACCAGAATCAATTTCACCTCCAAACCGGATGCCTGGATTTCTTATAACGACCCCGGCTTCGGCGGGAGTCCGGGTAATAATCTGTATTCTCCCGCACCGGATAATATTTTAACTCAGACCGATGCGTTACGTAATGTCAATCCGGCGACCACCGCGACTTATTACATCCGCGTTCAAAACGACGGCAACGGTGCGGAAACTTTCAGCATCACCAGTTCCGCGGTCAATGCCAACTGGACGATTACCTATTATTTAAACCCGGCTTATTTCGGCGCTCCGAACGGCAACGTTGGTTTTACCAGCGGGCAGAATCTGAACCGCAAAATGGATAACCCGTTAGCCAGTGACGCCAATTTTGATATCACGGTCTATGTTACACCGGGCAGTAACGTTACCGGCGGCAACCAGCAGATCCTGACGACCGGACTTAAATCCAGCACTCTAACTCCAGAAGATAACGTCCGGACTCAGACGCAATGTAACACGATCTACCGGCCGGATAATCTGACGATGAGAGAATTGGACGGTGATGACAACCCGACTAATGTGAATAATTATCACATTAATACGGTGAATGTCTATGACCCGACGGCTCAAACCTATACGCCCAACCCGCAAGCCATTGCTAATAACCAGACGATTACTTATTTTATCCGGATTGAAAATGAAGGTAACATTAATGATAACTTTACGGTGACCGGCGCTTCCGCTCCGACCGGCTGGACCATTACTTATTATTCAGGAACTTCCGGTACCGGTGATATTACCGGTCAGGTTCAGGCCGGGACGTATCCGCTTAACGGCATCACGGCCTTTACCGGCGTGCAGTACCTCCGGGCGTTGGTGACGGCCGGCAGCAGTGTTACCGGCGGTTCCACGATGACTGTTCAGATTAAAACTACGGCCGGTAACGGCTCCACGACGGACACGGTTAATGTTAATTTCCAGGTGGGTAACGTTTATCGGCCGGATGCCCGGATCAGGAATGACCAAGCGCCCGGCAATACTTATACCAACGATGGAGTTTATGAAGGAGCTGAACCGCTCACCGATACCCGCAGCCAGAATCCGGTCAATCTCCAGACTGTAACCTATTATGTCCAGGTGGAAAATGACGGGAATAACACAGAAGCGATTTCTATCACCGGCAGCGCGGGTGATGCTAATTGGACGGTGAGTTACTTTACTGTGCCGGGAACCGATATTACCGCTCAAGTAATCGGACAGACTTATGCCCCGACGGTAATAAATTTTACGATTGTCCGGGTTAACGTGACGCCGGGTTCAGGCGTGAGCGGCGGGACGACCAAACCGGTTTATGTCTGGGCCCGCTCAACCAACGATA
>CAKKQI010000342.1:13246-13925 GCA_919901895.1 Candidatus Brocadiaceae bacterium
ATGGTCCGGGCCGATACGACCGTGCCGGGCAACTACCAGGCCGATTTGCAAATTAGTCCCGATACCACGCCGGCTAATTTCGTAGGCGATGGTCCGGGCGTCGCTTACCAGTATCCCAATCCAGGCGCCGGTCAGACCGTGACTAAATCAGTCCAGGTGAATCAGCAGGTTGAATATTATTTAAGAGTGCAAAATGACGGCAACCAGAATGACCGGTTTACCATCACCACCGATAGTATTGATACGGCTGATTGGAGTATTACCTATTATTATGACAGTAATGCCGATAATGTCCCTGATACGGTTATTCCTGATGCGAACCTGCTGGTCTCCGCCGGCGGATTTGTGCCTCCGATCACCGTCACGGTGACTTCTTCGCTGTGGCTGAAAGTAGAATTATTTACCGCTAATGGCCTGGCGCCTAATAAAGATATTGTTTTCACCGCGATCTCGGTTGGTAATCAGGCGGCCCAGCGTGATTCCTGCAAGGCCGCGACCCAGTTGGCCTCGGTTTATCTCAGCACGCCGGCCGACGGTAAAGTGGTTGGTCCTGAAGTGATTGTCATCGGTAAAGGATTCGCCAATAGTAGCGTTGAAATTAGACAGAATAATAATCCGATTACTACGACCACGGCTGATGCTAACGGTCTGTTCAGGGTGAGATTAATTCAGGCCGATG
>CAKKQI010000343.1 GCA_919901895.1 Candidatus Brocadiaceae bacterium
ATCGGCGAAGAATTTTACGCGGCCAGCGCCTACTTGTCCCGTGAACCGATTCTGGTGGGCACGCTTAAAGCTCAGGATCTGGCTAAGGGATTTTTGCTGGCCTTAATTGTTATTGGTGCAATTTTATCTTTGCTGCATTTACCCGCCTGGCTTGATGTGATTAAAGATTTTTCCTAACCAGGAAAGGCAGAAAAAATGGCTTCAATAAAAAAGTGGTTGCCCTTAATCGTCGCTTTTGCGATGGGGATATTTTTTGCCGTGCAATATTATATCCCGCATCCTGTTACAGACAAAATGCTGACTGACCTGGCGGTCTGGTTCAGGATTATCAGCGCTTTTGCCTTAGGATTAGGGATTGTTAGTCTTTTCCATGTCCATTTTGTTAAAATAAAACGCCGCGGGCCGGCCTGGGGGTTCAGTATCATTATTTTTGTAAGTTTATTTGGTATGCTGGCGGCCGGAATTTTTTGTAACGGGATAGAGGTTTCTACCGAAGCCGGGAAATTAACAATCTACGGCTGGCTTTACCAGAATATTCAGGTGCCGCTTCAGAGTACCATGTTTTCCATCCTGGCCTTTTATATTGCTTCGGCGGCTTTTAAGGCCTTTCGCGCTAAAACAAAAGAAGCCACGCTTCTTCTCATGGCCGGGTTAGTCGTGATGTTCGGCCGGGTGCCGCTGGGTGAATTAATTTGGGAAAGTATCGGGCAGTTTAAAATATTCGGGATTAACCTGCCGCCGTCTTTGGGAGATATTACCGGCTGGATAATGAAAGTTCCCAATATGGCGGCCCAGGGCGGGATTTCACTCGGGATCTGCCTCGGTAGTATCGCGATGGCCCTAAAAATTATTTTCGGAATTGAACGGTCTTATCTGGGTGGAGGGAAACAATGAGTTTGTCATGGCAAAAAATAATTAATCTGGACCGCCGGATTATTTATGTATTAATTTCTTTAGCCGTAATTATTCCTTTGATGAAGCCGCTTTTTATTAAGGTAAATATCACTCCTGAAGTTCAAGCGGTTTATGATACGATTGAATCTTTGCCTCCCGGTTCAGCCGTATTCCTGGCGTTGGATTTTGACCCGGCCGCCAAACCGGAACTTTATCCCATGGCTGAAGCGCTTCTCAGACACGCTTTTCGCAAGGATTTAAAAGT
>CAKKQI010000344.1 GCA_919901895.1 Candidatus Brocadiaceae bacterium
CGGAGATGGCGACCGGGTTATCTGCGTTGATGAAAAAGGACTGATTCGCGACGGTGATTTTATTATGGCTGTAGCCGGCCGTTTCCTGAAAAAACACCGGTCTTTGCCTAAAAATACCGTGGTCACCACCGTAATGAGCAATATCGGTCTACACCACTCCCTCCGGGAAGCCGGTATCAACCCGCTTCTAACACAGGTCGGCGACCGCTACGTTATTGAAAAAATGCTGAAAGGAAATTATTTGCTGGGCGGCGAGCAATCCGGTCATATTATCTTCCTGAACCAATCAACCACCGGCGATGGATTAATTACGGCCCTGGAAATGCTCAAAATAATAAAAACCGAAAACAAACCGTTTTCCGTTTTAGCCGGCTGTATGCAAAAATTTCCTCAGGTTCTTATTAATGTTAAAGTCAAAACTAAACGTCCTTTTGAACAGATAAAACTAATCAAACAAAAGGTGGCTGATATCGAAAAAATACTGGGGGGATCGGGCCGGCTTCTTTTACGTTATTCGGGCACCGAACCACTGGCGCGGATTATGCTGGAAGGCGAGAATAAAAAACAAATCACTTCTTTAGCCGCCGCTTTGGCGCAAACCATAAAAAAACACCTTAGGTAACCTTCACCCTTTGGTTTTTTTATAATCTTTAGTTCCTTGAGCGGTAAATTCTTTTTATTCTTCATCAAATTCAAATATATAAATTTCCGCTTTGGGGGGTTTTGAAGATTGGTTTTTAGGAAATTTATTTTTCGCGCCGGGAGGCGGAGGACCTTGCCCGCCGGAAAATCCAACATAAATCCTGCCGTCTGTAATCTCAAGAGCCGATCGCCCCTCTCCTTTTTCTTTAACCGTTTCAGATAACACAAGATTAAAATTTTGATCATAGATATTTAAAAGACCGACAAAAGGCATTCCTTTTTTGTAGGTTACCAAGAAAAAGTCTTTATAAATCTTAAACCCGGTGACAAAAGTTTCTATATCCTCATGATTTTGCGAAAGGTTTTTATATTTTACTATTTTCCAATTTTTATCAAACTGCAGCAAAAGCAAATCAGATGGAGTAGTCATGTCAATAGCATACGAACCGCTTTTTGAGGTAGTTGGCACGATCATATAATAGTATCCATTGTAATAATATGCGCTGGCCTGCCGAGCGTCGCCTTCGGCGCCGGCCAAATCTGATAAATTAAGATCAAATTGAGCAAGTTTTGTTTTTAGGTCATTGGTAAATTCTCTGACTCTATAAATCGTCGGGGTTCCAATAGACGAAGATTCTTGATATATCCTGGTGATGACAAAAATAGAATTTGGACCCACTAAAGCGATGGGGTCATTAGGCACTTCATCTCCAATTTTTTCTTTGGTCCAGGCCGGAGCCGTAACAATCGGTTTTGGCGTATAAGCCACTGTAATGACCCCTTAAAGTCAAGACATTTTTAGGCGATATTTAAGATAGTCTCC
>CAKKQI010000345.1 GCA_919901895.1 Candidatus Brocadiaceae bacterium
TAATCTTTTAATCCTCGGCCGCCATCATTCATTAAAAAAGAAAGAAGTTTCTATTAATGACCTTATTAAAAACCTTCTGGAACCGTTAAAAAATAAACTTGATTCCCAGGGAATCCGGGTTATTCTCAACTTAGACCGGAATCTATCAACAGTGACGGCTGACCCGGAACAATTACAGATCGCCCTGATCAACCTGATTCAGAATGCTGAAGAGGCGATGGAAGAGACATCCCGGAAAGAATTAACTATTATTACCACCGTTGTTCAAAACAACCAGTTTAACATTACGGTCTCTGATACCGGCAAGGGAATAGAAAATGAAAATCTCCCCCGAATATTTGACACCTTTTTTAGCACTAAAGAATTGGGAATCGGCGCCGGGTTGGGGCTAAGCATCACCGAAAATATTATTAATGCCCATCAGGGTAAAATTACCGTTGAATCCGTCCCGGGCCAGGGAGCAACTTTCAGTATTACCTTGCCCAGATAATATCGTGATTGTCCCGCTCCCCGATGTCCATCGGGCGAGGCGGGACTTACCTGCCTCTCATAATGAAAAATATTTTCAGGTTATCTAAAATTAAAAGAAAGAAATTATTTGGAACGGCCGGGATTCGCGGATTAACCAACCTTGAAATCACCCCGCTTTTAGCGTTAAAAATATCGCAGGTTTTCGGTGACTACCTGGGTAATCAAGGAAGCGTGGCTCTTGGTTATGACACCCGTTATGGCGCCCAGATGCTGGCCCATTCGGCTACCAGTGGATTAATGTCAGCCGGCCTTGACGTAATTGATTGCGGCTGTATTCCGACCGGCGGTTTAAGCAGTTTTATCACCCAGTCCGGGTTAAAAGGCGGGGTGATGCTGACCGGCTCGCATATGCCTTATAACCTGATTGGAATTATTCTTATTATGTCGGATGGTTCTTATCTATCTGAAGAAATAGCCCGGGAACTTGAAGACCGGTACTATAATTATGACTCGCGGCGAGTAACCTTACCTTTGAAAAATATCGGTTCTTACCAACCGGCGGAAAAACCGTTAGAACTTTATAAGAAATTCTTGATGAGCAAAATTAATCCTGATTTAATCAGGATCAAAAAATATAAGGTTTTGATTGACCCGGGTAACGGTACGGCCATCTTCGTATTACCCCAACTCCTGCAATCGCTGGGCTGTCCGGTTGTCTTTATTAACGAAGAACCCAAACCGCAACCGGACCTTCCGACTGAACCGCGCGCCATCAATCTTTCTCCCGCGGTAACCAGATTA
>CAKKQI010000346.1 GCA_919901895.1 Candidatus Brocadiaceae bacterium
TTCATTAAGATTATCGAAAAATCCACCTAATTGCTTATCAGCATAAGTCAGGGCCGCGTCATAATTGGCAATAATATGATTGATATCTGCCTTAGTTAACTTAATCAGTTCACTGGTGTTAGGATGCCTGTAATTATACCAGATAATATTATCGCCTAATGAATGATCCATAACAAAACCATTAAAAATTCCCTTATAACCATTCTCGTGCATCTTTAGATATTTCGGAGGAAATTTATGCGGGGCGTGTGTATCGTAGGCTTGGAGAAAGAGGAAGAATGGGCGCGGAGTGGTATCCGGTAATGGGTCATCGGTATTCGGTAATCGGTTACCAGTAACAGGTAATTGATAATTTGTTTTTAACCAATTTAGAGCCGGCGGTAAAACATCTTCCAGGCGACCATGTTCAATTTCATCAAAAAATAGATCGAAGCCCTGATTAACATTATAGACTGAAGAAATATTAAAACCACCGGTAAAAGCAACCGTTTTATAATCATATAATTTAAGGACCTCTGCTAAGGTGACCTCTTTGGGAGAAAGAATATAATCACTGGCAATAAGCTGATGAGAAAACGGATATCTTCCGGTCAAGAGAGAGACATTACTGGGCAGAGTCCATGAGGCCTGGGCAATGGCTTGTTTAAATAAAATATTTTCCCGCCCTAATTTATCAATGTTTGGACTGGTTGCTTTTTGATAACCATAACAACCCAGATGGTCAAGACGTAAAGAATCCATTGAAATAATTATGACATTGGGTTTTAATTTTGGAGTAGTTATTTGGCCAGCGTTATGACCTGGAGTAGCTGTTTTTATAGTTGTCTCGCAGCTCCAGGCCCCAAAACCCCATAAAATAATTAACAACGAAAGAAGTATTTTTTTATTTAGAATATCCATAAGCACATCACTACTTTTTGATAAACAGTTCAGATCCTGTGATTATTATTGATGCACCATTTAATCGACTTATTCATCCCTTCCCGGAGGGATAGGACTGGATTATAACCAATCTCCTTTCTCGCAAGTTCTATGGAACAGGCGCTATTTTTATTCATCTCGGAGAGGACATGAATCTTCTTGTTATAAAAACCCATTCCCTGAAGCATTGAGTCGATCAGATACGCGATACTGCCGACAAGATTAGGAAGCCTTATCCGCCTATGATTGACTTTGAACCCAAAATCATTCTCCAGGACATCCGCGATAGTATCTATGATTTCATTCATTGAATATGGCCTCTCATCAGCAATCCAATACGTCTTACCTTTTGTCGCAGAATTGATAGATGCCAATAACATACCAGAGCATGTATTATCCACATATGACATTGAACACAGATTTGTCCCGTCACCAATCATAGGAACCTTTCCCTCTTTTATCATTGTGAAAAACTCCGTATGTCTCTCGGGCTGATTAGGCCCGTACAACCAGCAGGTGCGAATGATGGTTATATCCATATCATCTAGATTGACATACCCGTTGACGATCTGTTCCATCAGCATTTTAGACCGGCCATAGTTCATATATGGATTGTAAGGAGAATCTTCTGTAAACCTGTGCTCCTTGTTTGGATTAAAGCCACTTTGGGAGTCTGAGGATATTACGATGACTTTTTTTACTCTATGCTCTTTAGCTAGGTCAAGGACGTTCTTAGTCCCATCAACATTTACTCTGTAAAATTGTTTTACCCCCCCCCCCATTTTTTTATCAGGATGGATCACTCCCGCCAGATGAAATAAGGTTGCCCCTTCCGAGTCCTTGAAAAACTCCGTCATGCTTTTTTTATCAACAACATCGCCCCTGGCCACCTCAATTCGGTTGGAAAGCCGTGAAATGGAGGAAGCATCCGCAGCTGGCAGGCATAAACATCTTATTTCCTCAGTTCTCGCATAGGGCCAACTGTCAGGATATCCTTCCAAACCATTTACCAACACCTCAGCCAGTCTGTTCCCAAGGAATCCAGGTATCCCGGTTATCAGAACCATTTTCCACCGTCAAGATTGCCTTTCATTTCCCGTTAAATTCACTGCCGATAAATTTAATTTTAGCATTATTATTTATTTCCGTCAACACCTTTGCTAAAATATTTATTCCATTTAGTAGATTTTTAAGATATAATTCAAATAATTATGCTGTTACTCAATAAACTTAACTTAAACCGGCTTGCTTTAATTTTATCTTTTTTACTACCAATGATATTATATTTATTTACTTTGATGCCGGGACTGGGCTGGGGTGATTCTGCTTATTTAGCACTGGCGGTATTTAACAAGAAGTTTGAATTTTTCGCCCGTTCCGGACACGCCGTTTATGTATTAACAGGAGAATGGTTCAATCGCCTGTTTTTCATCCAACCAGATTTGACTTATAACCTGAATCTGCTGTCTGCGGTATATGGTTGCCTGGCGCTGCTAGTTTTTTATTTCACTCTTTTGAAACTTACCGGATCACCGGGCACCGGTTTATTAACCGCACTTATTTTAGCAGGTTCGCATACTTTCTGGTTTTTGTCGGTCATTGCCGACAGTTATTCCCTGTTTGCCCTAACAACCATCCTGCAAATCTACTTGCTCTTATGCCTGAAAGACTCGCAAAAATTTTATTATTTTATTTTATTATTGCTGGCAATGGCAATCGGTTTTTTTAACCATATGCTGACGGCGTTATTTGCGCCTTTTTTTATAATTTTGGCTTACCTCTGGTTTAGCAAGAAAAGAAAGATAACTTATGTCCTGCTTTTAACAGGTCTGGCCGGCAGCATTTTTTTATTTTTCACTGCGGCCGGAACAGACTCAATTCGACTATTTTTCAGGGGAATCCAGGAAGTTTACCAGCGGTATTTCCGGCTCGACCGCATTTTCCACGAACTATTATTTTACCCTTTAAAACTCTGGTATCAATTCCCCCTAGCCATTATTTTGGCTATCACCGGTTTTAATAAAATATGGAAAACAAACCGATGGTTATGCCTTTTTTTATCATTGATAAATCTGTCCGTTATTTTATTCGCCGCCTGTTACCAACACCCGGCCCGGGCTTTTAATTTATTAATTATCAGTTTTACAATTACGGCCTTGTTCATCGGAGCCGGCTGGAACGAGTGGCGACGCCGGTTTAAACCGCTGGTCAGAACAGCCATTGCTTTTCTGTTAATTATATCATCCCCAATTTGTTATTACGCTCTTCCCAGAATTGCCGACACCTACGGCATAAGAATTGCACCCAGCGATTGGACCGTTCCGCATAACGGCAGCAATCTTTATTTTATGCAACCGTACAAAAAAGGCGATAATTCCCCAGCAAAATTTGCCACCCACGTATTAAATAAAGTTTCGGGAGATGATTTATTAATGGGCGATGAATTTTCTTTTGGCCCGGTGTGGTATTATTACCATACTCGTAACGCGACCGTTTCACCTGTCTCGCCGGCCGGGGGGAAGGGAGAATTTATTAATCCGAAAAAATACTATTTAAACATTCTTATCCCCCAAGTTTTTTTTGAAAGGCGCCTTTCTAAAACGGAAATATGGACAATTATTAAACAAAGCATTGAGCAGAAGTTATCAGACGGGAGAAAAGTCTATCTGCTTCAACCGGCCGATTTAATATTTTTTACGACAGAAGGGCCATTTGACGTGACGAATTTGATAAAATATGATTATGAAATAGTGCCGAACGGGTTGATTTATGAAATAAAACTCAAGGGAAAATGATGTCCGCCTGAGGACGGACCCCGCCAAAGGCGGGGAAAGATCGGAAAAATTGGACAATGAATTAAAAATGAAAAAATTAGGATTAAATTTAGTGTGTTTAATTATCGTTATTGTTGGACCGGCGATCTTATACCTGCTTACTCTCGCCCCGACGATTCTCTGGGAAGAATCAGCCGGTTGGACTCTCTCTGTTCAGCAACAAGAAATTGATTTTTTTAAGTCTGCCGCGCATGGGCTGCACACTATCCTGGGAATACTTTTCAGCCAGATACCTTTTATCTCCAGCGACCTGGCTTATAGCCAGAATTTTATGTCGGCTTTTTTTGGGTGGCTGGCTTTATTGATGCTTTATGCCATCTTATTCAAATTAACCGGCTTACCGATAGCAGCGTTAATCGGTACTATTTCCCTGGCGGTTTCCCAGTTATTTTGGCACCTCTCAGTTATTACTGAGGTTTATTCTTTATTTGCTTTTTTTACTTTTCTTCAAATTTATATTCTTTTATCCTGGCGCCAATCACAACGTTTTTATTGGCTTGGGCTATTAGGTTTGGCACTGGTGGGCGGATTGCTGGTGCACACCATGACTATTTTATTCATTCCTTTTTTTGCTATCTGGGTCTACTATTGGAGCCGTCAAAAAAAACTGGTTCTCATCCTGTTAAGCATCATTATGTTAAGCGGTTTTATTTTTTTTATATTTACCACACCAGGGCAAAATATCGGCCATCATTTTATCACCAGGACAAAACTGGTATTTAATAACTATATTATACCGGCCCAGCTACCAACCCAATTGTTGTTATATCCCTTTTATCTTTTTTACCAATTCCCCTTAATCGGACTATTTATAGGAGTACTAGGCATTTTAAATTGCTGGAAAAAAGATCGGTCGCTGCTTGTTTTTTTATCAAGTCTATTTATTTCAAATATTATGCTTTCCTCAATATCATACCTGAGGCGGGCGCCTTATCATGCTTTAATAAGTTATCTGGTCTGGGCGATAATGGTCGGCTATGGTTGGCCGTTTGTCCAAGAATATTTTAAAAACAAGAGGCGGTCTATTATTATCCTGATCGGGTTAATAATACTGCTCCCCTTTTTATTATACTATCTTATTCCTCGCTGGGCGAACCAATTCAATATTGAATTAACCCCGCTGGCGCGAAGAATTCCGGCCGGCAGCACCAATACTTATTATTTGAGGCCGGCCAAACGTCATTACACCCAAACGGCTCAATTTGTCCAAGAAATTATCGCCAACCTACCAACCGAACCGGGAATTATTTTCACGGAAATTAATGTTTCGGCCCCTTTGCAATATTATATAAATAAAGGAGAGAAAATATCCCCACAATTGGTTCTACCAGACGATCTGTTCGGTGAACCAAAAGTAGTTATCTGGCAGAGAATCCAAGCTTTAATTGAATCAAATCTTCAGCGCGGTCGAAAAGCATATTTAACTAACGAGAAAAATTTCGTTGTTATTACTCAGAAAAAAGAATATTTTAATATTGTCCCGCTTATCAAAAATGAATATCAGCTAACCAGGCACGGTAACTATCTGTGGGAAATCACGTTTAAATGATATTTAATGATTCGTTTTCAGGAATTTTCCCTACTGATCGGATTTGTCAGGGTGTTCTTCTTCAATGGTAATAAATTCGCTTTGAAACGGGTTACTTTTCGTTTCCGAAGGAGCAATTGATTGATTATACCAGCCGAACCGCTCTAAAATAATATTATCAAACGGAATAGTCGGCGGAACGTGGTGGATTATTTTTATCCGGGAAGCATCAAAAACTCCTTTTTGAGCCAGACGAACAAATGATTTTTCAAATAACGTTTGGTTAATAATATTATTTACATTAATTTGCTCCGGCGAATCAATCACGCTTCCTTTAAGCAATTCAATATACTGACGCAGATGGTCAGCTAGTCCAAAATTATCCTGATTTCTAATAAATACAAGGGCAGGTTTAATTTCTTCTACTTTAGGAGCAAGATCTAACTTTTCCGGAAGGGTAATATCCGGGCCGGGGGCTGACCATAATGGCGATGTTTCGCGAACCCATTTTAAAACTATTTCCGGCTGATGTCGTTGATAAAAAACGGCTTCATGGAAAGCAACCAAAAAATTTATTGCTTTATCCGGGTAGTCTTCTATAGTTTTTTTTAACATAATTACGGTTAAATTATATTTATCTTCCGCCAAAACTTTAATTTTTTTTGATACCGTAAAATTTTTTAAAAAAGCCCCCCTCATCATCCAGGCATTGTTTTTCCTTTCGGCCAAACGGCGTTCAACCCAATCATACCCCAGATGCCTCTGCCGGTTAATCTTGATTTCATCGGCTTTAATATCGGCATTTTTTAGCCAACCGGTAAGGCGGATGATATCAATCGGATTATCCACCGCGCTATTTTTAAGTTCGCCGATTCGTTGAATGCTTGAATCAGGTGAAACAACCAGGGCCACCGGACTATTCGCATCAAAAGAGGCGATTACTTCTACGGGTGTACCGCTTAAAAGAATGGGAACTAAACTTTCATCGGGAATAATAACCACATCAACGTTTTCTTCAATCAAGGCCCACATCACCTCAAAGGAATGGGCATAAAGAGTAAATTTACCGGATAAATCGTTCTGTTCCAGAAGATTTGTTCTTTCCAAAACCTGGCCGAGACCGCAAATCACCTCGTCGTCTTCGGTCGGATAACCAATGCGCAGACTATTTTGCCCGTCCGGCCCAGAACAACCGAAATTCACAAAAACAACTATCAGGAGAAATAACCATCCAAATAAATTAACCTGCCCAAATAACAAATTATTCATTTAATAACTATCTCCTCGCTTTGGAATAGTCTTAAAATATTAATTGAGTTCATTTTATCACGTTCTGATATCGGAATCAAAATATTTTTTACGTAAAATACCGATGGTTTCTT
>CAKKQI010000347.1 GCA_919901895.1 Candidatus Brocadiaceae bacterium
CAGAAAGAATTAATACCACCTGATGTTTTATTAACCGAAGCCATCAAATCCAATAAGCCATGGATGGCTATTTTTCTCTCGATGATTATACCGGGAGCCGGTCATTTATATGTAAAACGTTGGGTTAGAGGGATAATTTTCCTGATTATTTCAATCGCCGGCTGGATGGTTTTAAAAGACTATCATATCTGGCTCCAAACGTTAACTTCCTGTTTTATTATTTTTGTTATTTATGATGCTTATTGTGTTGGCCAGTCGCCTGAGGTAAAAGCCAAATTCCCAATTATATTTTTTATTATTTTAATGATCTGGCGCTTATCACCTTTACCGGCGGCATTCTTTATTAAGAATACACTGGTTGAGGTTTTCGCCGTCCCAACTTCAAGCATGACTCCAACTATTCAAACGGGCGATCGAATAATAGTTGAAAAAATCACATACCGTTTTTCAGCACCCCGCGTCGGCGATATTATTGTTTTTAAATCACCGGAAAATCTAGAGGTAAAATTCGGCCAAAGAGTAATTGCCGAAGAAGACGATACCGTAGAAATTAGAGGAGACGGAAAAATTTATATTAATCAAAAACTATTTTTAAAACAATTTAGTGATATTTTATATTTTTCCGGTAACTATGCGATAAAAGACCCGTACTTAGTTCCAAAGAACACTTATTTCACCATGGGCGACAATCATAATAACAGCCGGGATAGTCGTTATTACGGAGCCATTCCGCGACAGAATGTGATTGGACGGGTTTATAAAATCTACTCGCCGTCAATCAGGGCCGGTCCGGTAAAATAAATTTTTAGTATAAATTTTTTATGTATGAAGCCCTCTTTTCCGAGCCGCTCAAAGATACCAAAGTCCGATGCCGCATCTGTCCTCATAACTGTCTGATTACTCCGGATAAAACCGGAATCTGCCGCCAGCGGAAAAATATTGAAGGAAAACTTTATTTGCTCAACTACGCCCGGGCCACCTCTATTCATCTGGACCCGATTGAAAAAAAACCGCTCTACCATTTTTTCCCTGGTAAAAATATTCTTTCGCTCGGCACCAACGGCTGTAACCTGGCCTGCCTGTTCTGCCAGAATTGGACGATTTCACAGGAAGATGGCGAAACGGAGGAACTTACACCTGAGCAAGCCGTTGCCCTGGCCAAACAGCATAAATCTTTTGC
>CAKKQI010000348.1 GCA_919901895.1 Candidatus Brocadiaceae bacterium
TGTACTACCGATTAAACTCTGGTTTTTGACGAGGTATTCCATTGCCTGATAATAAGCGTCGCCCAATCGGATTGGTCGTTTATTATCCGGAGAGAAGATTGCCTGATACAATCCTTCAGCCAGAACTAATTGTTCCGTGGATGAAGAAAGTCCGGTTGGGGCAATGGCCGCAATGATTCCCTTATCCGGCGCCCGAATAAATCTCTCCGTCAGACTATCCATCCCCATACCGCCGGGCCAGGTAAAATAACCGCTCAGGCAGTTCCAGGCCATCATGATCGGGTATTTATCCTTATTATTGAATTGTCCGATGTCATTATTGGTGAGTACTCCTTGACTTGACCAGAGGCCCACTCCGCCGTGACCTAAGAAGTTTATCAGCCCCACGCCTTGATTGGTCGTATCAATAATACCCTGTCTTACCGGCCAGGATTCGGATTCATTCAAATACAGTTTTACTTTTTCATAATCCGGCGGGACGATGCCGGCTAAATATTCAGAACCACTCTGGAAGGCGTCGCCGGTATCAGCCACAAAGAGTCCCCGTTTTTTACTCCGTTGACCAACCGTTTCATAGGCAATAATTTTATTTACCACCGCACTTAATTCCGGGAGGTCATTGGCCGGAATTCGTCCGATGATCATCTCGGGCAGGATATCTGCATCTATATTTCCAAACCAGTGGTCCGAAACAGTCTCGCCCATATCATCTGTTGCCATAAGATAAGCCGGCACCGGGTGAAACTCACCGGTTTCCCAATAATCCTTGTAATCGTATGTCCCGTCACCGACCAGGAGGACATACTGCGGCGCCGTCCCTGAACCATTCGCTTCGTTCAGGTTCAGGGCCGGCCTTCGCCAGTTTTCATAAGCGTATTTCAGGAATTCCTTAATCGCGACCGGAGAGAATAATCCGTAATTAAACTCGTCATAGATGTCTTCCACCGCCACCGTTTTTACCAGTAGTCCATCTTTGGTCCGGTGTGCCACTAAAGGTTGCAAGCCGGACATCAACTTCTCAGGCGCAATAATAATATAATCCGCCTGATTTTCGCGGTTCTTCAGGTCTGCATCAGAGGATGTTCTTAAACTCAATGGTTTCTTGATTAAGTTGCCGGGGAGAATAAAATAATGGTCTCCCGGCTGAGCGTCGTCAAAGAAAATTACGTTATATTCAGTGCCTACCTGGAAAGCATTAATTTCCAAATGTTCAATTTTATTAGATGCGGCCCGCCCCGCCTGTCCCGATTCCCAGCCTGCTTCGCTTCGGCGGGTAGGCATCGGGGATGTTGTCGGGTTCCGCACCACCCAGCCTTCTACGAGATTAGAACTAAAACCGCTGATCTTATATGTTTGCCTTCCATCACTTAAGGCGGTGAAACTAATCTGGTTGCCGCGGGGCACAAATTCCCGCGGATAGACAATCTCAAGATAATCGATCAAGACAAATTGTTGAATCGTCGCTTTTTCATCAGGTAATTCAATGGTCAGGAAATTTTCTCCTTCTCTGAGTAAATCAGGGCTGACTTGAACGGTAAAGAGATAGGCCGTATCGCCGGACCATTCGGCCGCGCCGAGCGGTTGTCCGTTGAGATAAATATTAACCTTCTGATAGGCCGGTTTCATTCCGTTTAAGGTAGAACCACCCTGCAGGGCAAGTTTTAGCTCGGCCGGTTCTGCGGCCTTGGCTAGATGGTCAAGATTGAAACTGATATCGGTTGATGACGGCGCAAATAATTCATCTACAAAAAACCAATGCTCTGTTTCAATCCCGACTTTCGTCGGGACGGAATTTATCCCGCTTCTAGCGGGACTTTGTTCCGTCTGTGTAATCTCCGATGTTACATCGGGACTGGTCTGTGGCTTAATCTGTGTAATCTGTTGTTTAAACTCAGGCCAGTAGGCCTCGTTTCGTTCTATTTTAGCGGTCTCCCGGTAGAAGTCGTTATCGGCCTCGTCTGGACGGAATCGGAAGGTGTTTATCTCTTCTCTTTCATCCCTTAGCCTAACCGGATCTCTTCTTCGGAAAGATTCTAGACGATGGGAAACTGTGAGATAGTAAATATTTGTATTGGTATAACGATTAGGGGCCGGTGGTTGGCCATAGAACTGAATGGCCAATTCCGGTTCAGTCATAAGGC
>CAKKQI010000349.1 GCA_919901895.1 Candidatus Brocadiaceae bacterium
CTAAAAATATATTTGTATCAATAAGGTACATTATCTCCACTCCATTGCTTTATGTTGTAATTCAACCGAGGTCACTTTTCCTTTGATATCAGATAACCCGCCGCTCCAGTTAAATTTAAATTTTCCCTTTGGGGTTCCTCCGACCGGGTATTTACGCAGTAGAAATTCTACATAATCTAAAACTTCTCTCTTGATCGCCACGGGAAGATTTCGTATCTTCATTTCAATTTCTTTTTTCATGAAAATCTCCTAAATAATCTTATAATAAATTTTTAAATTCTTCTGAAGTAAGATTAATATCTTTTATAATTTTACGTAAAAGTCCCCGGCCAATATCCTGCCCCTGGTGCATCGGAACGGTTGTTATTCGACCATCCGGATGACCATAACGCAAATGGCCGCCTTTCGTCTTTTTCCTTCTGACAAATCCCATCCTCTCTAATACCCTCACGAGTTGAGTTGGTTTTACCACCGGAAGTCTTTCGTGACTCATAGAGATACAACCACTTTTTTTAGGGCAATGAAATCAGGTTGATAGAATCTGAAGGACTTTTTTTTCTCAAGTATCTCCTCCAGGCACATTTTAATAACGTCTTTTATCCGTTCAATCGCTTCCTCAAATGTTCTTCCTTGAGTGTAACAAGCCGGTAAACCTGGGCAGGAAACGACGTAAAATCCGTCCTCATCTTGCTCCACTATTACTTGAACAGTATAATGCTTATGGGTTTTCCGTTCATTCATAAAAATTTTCCCCTGAAAATTTATAATAAATTCCTGAATTCTTCTATGGTCAACCCGGTATCGTTAATAATAGATTTAAGAGTTTTACGTTTAATAATTTTACCCGCGTGTCTAGGAATAATCGTATGACGTCCATCACGCGGCCTCCGCCAAACTTCATGACTCCCTTTAGCCGAACGGTAAAATTCAAATCCAATTTTACGAATTAACCGAATAATCTGCTTACCGGTTACCGCTGGGAATCGTTCACCCATATTTTAATTCTCGCTCATGACTAATATTCCGGCGCTAACCACGGTCGTTCGTTTAATTACGGGAACATCTGGTATTTTTTTCCCAAGTTCTTTGTACGATTTAAGAATAGTTTTTATCGCAGACTCTAAATTTTCTACGGCTTCAGCATAAGTGGCTCCTTCTACGTGACACCCTGAAAGGATTGGACACTCAGCAAAATAACCACCTTCGACCAGGTATTCAACCACCATTGGAAATAGATATAATTGTTGAGCCGCTCCGTTGAAACGGGAACGAGACACGTGATTTTTTGTTTTAATCATACCTAAAGACCTCCACTGTTTATTTCATTCCAGATACCTGTTTCTGTTGGCGATATTTTTTTTCTAAGACCTTGACCGTTTCTAAATATCTTTGTCGGATTCTGTTTTACCTTGGGACCAGCAACCACGAAGTAAAGGACAATGAACCGAATAACCCTCGCTTGTTTTCTTTAACACCACTTCAAATCTCATAAAAATTTTCTCTTAAATAAATTCTTAAATTCTTCGGCGATACCATCCTACTTTAATAATAGCAATAATCAGGCCATCTATAATTTTTTCAGCCGAAAAAATTATGTTTTTTGAAGAATAATTTTAGGCGTGCTGTTCCATTAACTTCTTATAATATATGCTGTTGTGTCAATGTTACCGAAAAGTAACATAATTAGTTTTTTGCGAAAATCTGTTTCGTTACCAAACGGTAACATCATCGGTGAAAAATGTTGCGATTTGGTAAGGGCTGTTACGGAAAGGTAACGTTTTCTTGCGTTTTTGTTGTAGGCACGAATTTATTCGTGCTCCGACTTGCCCGAATTTATTCGTCCCGATGCCTGTCCCGATAGACATCGGGGCCTGTCCCGAGAGACTCCGATGCCTTCCCGATTGGGTCGGGACTCCGCTGTCGCTCCGTCGGATGCGGTCCGAAGCCCCGATGGGCATCGGGGTTCGGACTCCATCGGAGAGTCCCCCGTATCGTAGCATCGGGGTTTATCCCGATAATCATCGGGGGCCATCGGGAAACATCGGCACGGTTCTAAACCGTGCCTACAAAAGATCTACCATTTCGCACATTTTCGTAACGATTTCTCACGTCTTTGTAGGCACGAATATACTGCCCCCCTGAGAAGTGAGACATTTTGGTAAGATAGTCTTCTGACGATAT
>CAKKQI010000350.1 GCA_919901895.1 Candidatus Brocadiaceae bacterium
TAAATAATCCATTTTAGTCCGGGCGGTCCGGCACATCGCCGGCGTAAAATCAAGTCCGACCACCAACCCAGCCCGGCGGTAAAAAATAGCGGATAAGGCGCCGGTGCCGGTCGCCACATCAAGCACCCGGGTGGCCGGATTAACTTTAATATTTTCCAGTAACCACGATTTAAGATAGCCGTCTTTGACCCAGGCGGCGGAGTGGTCATAAACAGGCGCTCGTTTGGTAAAATAATCCTGGATTTCTGGCTTGCTTGGCATTTTCATTTCATCACAATCTTCCTGTCTGACGGCTGACAGGTTCCCGAATCTGGGGAATTTCTGCAGAACGGGCTAAAGTAATCTTCCGAATACTTCTAAAAGCATCCCGTAATACTTCTTCCGGTAAATCGGTGCAGTTGATAATTTCATCATTCTCATCATTGACCCGCCGGCGAGATAATTGACCAAGATATTCAACCTCATTTTTAATCAAACCTTTAGTTAAGGCAGAATCGTAAATATACGTTCCCGGAAAAGGCGTCAGGTATTTAATGCTGCAGGGAATCACATCACGACGTTCAATAAATTTTATCATTTTTGCCAGCGACTCACGCGTCTCGCCCAGCAAACCGACGATAAAATTACCCATTACCTTAATACCGGCTTCATTCGTCAGTTTAACCGCCTGTTCAATCTCTTCCACCGAAGTGCATTTATTATTGGCGTCAAGTACGTCCTGATCAACCGATTCAATCCCATACCAGATATCCGTGCAACCGGATTCCCTCATTGTTTTAAGAAGTTCCAGGTCAATATTTTCCACCCGGGTAGAACAAGACCAGGTAATTCCGCTTTCTTTTAACACGGCGCAAATTTTTAACGTCCGTTCCCGGTGGGCGGTAAAGGTCAGGTCGTTAAAATAAGCATATTTAATCAGGTATTTTTTGACCATAGCCAAAACCTCAATCCGGAATTTTTCGGGAGATTTATGACGCACCATGACAAAAAGTTTATAGCAGAAATGACAATTCTGATAACAGCCGCGGCTGGAGGTGAACCCAATTTCCGAAATTTCAGAATTTTCCTGGACCGAAGGCCATAGAGAATAATCTATCATCGGCAGGATATCCAGATTTCGTATCTCACGGCGCGGCGCGGTTAAACGAATTTGGTCCGCCCCGTCCCGATAAGCCAGACCATTAATTTTATTTATCTCATTCAGCTTATTTTGGGCAATCGCCTCAAGAAGTTCCAGAATGGTTAATTCCCCTTCGCCCAGCACGGCATAATCGGCTTTTATGTTTTCCATCAACACATTGGGAAGAGAACTGACCAGCGGCCCGCCCAAAATAACCGGTAAGGCTGGATTTTGTTGTTTCAGACAGTCGGTTAATTCTTTAAGAAACGGAAAAGAGTCCACATAAGTAGCCAGAGCAACAATGCCCCCTTTTTTTATAATTTGCTGTGCCACTTCTGGCGCTGTCCTGGTCGTCCCACGGACTTCAATAATTTCAACCGGATAACCGGCATTTTTAATGGTCGTGGTAATATAACCGACGCCTTCAACCGGAGTCCGCAAAAGAAACTCCCGCCCTTTGGTTGGAATCTGGGGCGTGGGCGGCACAACCACCGTCACCGGCGGCCAGTTCCCGGAAACCGGTTCAGGCCTTTCCGACTGCCGTTTTAATGTTTCTTCAGTTTGATAAATATAATTAACCATATTTTTATCTATTTAAGGTTAAATCTGCTAGAACATCAATACTAATTTTCTCCTAAACTTTACCAATCACCCCGCATTATTCATAAATTCAGATCAACGACCCCGCTCCCGCCCCGGCGGGACGGGGTCGTTGTCTACCAAGGTTTTTGGTAGACAACGCAATTTATTGCGTTGTCAGAATGTCATCATTTTTCATGCCAGAGGCAGACCCGCCTTTGGCGGGAATCGTCGTATGAATAATGCGGGTTACACCTCTAACCTATTCGATGTATCCCAATTCCTGAAATCGTTTTTTAATTTGGGCTTCTTCTTCCGGAGTATAAGAAACATCGGAAACCTGATAATCTTCAGGAATTCCGCCGTATTCGTCTAAAATTTCATAAAAAATCCGCTTGAATTCTTTAACCGTCTGCGGTAATTGATTTTTAATGTTATTTTGTTCAGTCGGGTCTTTGTTAATATCATAGAGTTCTTCCGTTCCGTCTTCGGAAAAAATCACCTTATGCCGGGCATCCTGAATCGCCAGGAGGTTTCTGATATAAAGCGGGTTAACATTTTGTTTATTCCAATTAACAAATTTTCTGGGGGCTTCATACATCGCAATCGCATAAGGACGAGGCGGTGTTTTATTTTGATTTAAAATATACCGGCTCAATGAAATACCCGGTGATTTTAACGGCGATTGCCATTTAATTCCGCATAGTTCTAAAATCGTGGGCAAAATATCAATATTCTGGATTAATGGCACGCCGATACGTTGTCCGGCCCCGATTTTTTCGGGGCAGGCCGGGATTAAACCAGGCGCCCGCCCCGATAGAATCGGGGCACGCCAAATTAACGGTATCCAGGTCAAAGCGTTATAAATGGAAAACTGGTGGTGAAACGAAGGATAAGTATGGTCGCCCAGTTGGTCGCCGTGATCGCTGGTAATAATCAAAATGGTCTCGTCTAAAATTTTATCTTTAGCTAGTCGCTCAAACAACCGGCCCAGATGATAATCAATCATGGCCATTTTAGCGGTATAAAGAGACTTCAACGCCGAAATATGTTCCGGCGTAATCATTATTTCCCGGTTCATTTCTCGAAAATGCAGATAAAAAGGCGTGCCGATTTCTTTCAAAATACGGTCTTCCTCTGGAGAAATAAATTGAGAACGGAATGGCTCCGGCGCATCGTATTTCGTATGCGAGTCGTAGATATTTAAATAGGCGATAAACGGCGTCTTCTGGTCTTCCCGCCTCTTCGGCGGACAAGTTGATTTATCCAACCAGTTTAAAAACCAGTTAATTACGCATTCTGAATTAGAATCTTTAGCGGAAAACCCGTCTACAAATCCGGACAGATTCGGATCCTTTCGTCCCTGTAATCCAAAAATTTCGGTCTGCTCGCCAAACATCCGACAGGGAAAAATCAAGGTGTCATTCGCCACGCAGGCCACCGAATGATATCCCCTTTCTTTAAAAATATCAAAAATAGTGGGAATCCCTGTTTTTATTTTAAGGGTATTCCAGTTGGCCTGATGCTGGTTTGGATAAAGACCAGTAAACATTGAAGCGTGAGAAGGCACGGTCCAGGGAGCCACGGTCGTCGCCTTTTCAAAAAGGGTTCCTTCGGAAGCGATTCTATCAATGTTCGGCGTGATACTCCGGGAAATTCCGTTCTGATTCCAACGATGACCGTAACAACCCAGGTAATCGGGCCGGCCGGCATCAAGGACGACAATCATAATATTGGGTGATTTATTATTCCCGCACATCTTTTGGGTCATAAAATAATATTAGAACGACTAACAAAATTAGATCATCTTAATGTAGCGGCGGGGTTTATCCCCGCCTTCATAAGGCGACCGCCAGGGCCGCAGCTACATCTATTTTGTTTTTGTTCAACGCTCTTAGTCCCTCTTTTAATATATGATAATTACCGCGTATTTACTTCACGGATTATTTTTTTACCCCTGAAGCCACCACCCAGTTCATCGTATCAATGATATCCCCGTTCAGGATACGGGTCCGGTGTAATTTTTTATAAACCGGCGGTGCGGTGCGGAATAGATTTTTAACTTTTTGAACGGCCCGGGCCGACAACTCCGGCGCAAAAGCCAGCCAGCGGTTAATTGATTCACCCACGGTAAAATTTTCTTTAACGATTTTTTTACAGCCGATTTTTTTTAGGAGTTGAATCACGTCTGGTTGGCGGATAAAATTTTTTAACAACGGCTGTTTAGCCGTATGAATTTTTCTCAACCAGGACTCATCTTTTTCGTTAAAAGGGACAATCTGGCTGAGTACAATTCGGCCGCCCCGGCGGATGACCCTTTTTATTTCGTGGACTAATCGGTGCAGGTCAAGGAAATGTAATGCCTGGCGGCAGACAATGATATCAAACGTAGCCGATTTAAACGGTAACCGGGTAGCGTTACTATTGACGCAACAAGAAAGACGTTTTTTAGCCCGTTGCAGCATCTCCGGCGAAAGATCTAACCCAACCACCATCCGGGCGCTGTTCAAGAAACTTCCTCCAACTACACCTGTTCCGCAACATAATTCAAGAACAACCGGACGTTTTTTTTCATCCTTTTGTCTCACCTGAAAAACGGGCAAAAAAGTAAATTTTTTATGAAGGGCTAATAACCGGTGATTTTTAATCCAGTTAGCCGATTTTTCAAATTCGCCAACCCGTTGACAAAATTGTTTTTTTACCTGTAACGCAAAGAGCGGTAGATCATTAATCATAAACGTAAAATTTAATTATATCACTTTTGCTTCAAATAATCAATTTTATTTTCCTGGGTTTTAACGAATTTGCAAATAGGTTCTAAATCGCTGGTCGGTCACCCTTAAAAACATATCCAATTCCCCTATTTTTAAGTGGTAAATAATCGGAGGGGAAAAGGTTACCGTGATATTTCTTCTTGAGACGACTCTGGGCGCGTCAAAGAAACGCCGGAAAAAGAGGGATTTATATTTTCAAGATCAACCCCAAACCTATTTAAAATAGTTGGCGCAATATCTAATTGA
>CAKKQI010000351.1 GCA_919901895.1 Candidatus Brocadiaceae bacterium
GGATGTTTAACCCGGAAGATATGGCGATTTCGTTGGATGATGGATACGATGAAACATCAGTGGATCGTCCACTTGACTGGAAAGAGAGATATATCCGGATAAAAGAGCGACCGACTGAATTTACGATTGACGGAAACCTGCTTATCTGGACGCCTTCGCCCGAGACCAGTCCGTTTCAGGTCGGCACAAACCGAATCCGGGTCTGGTGGGCCGAAGACAGCCATTACGAATCTGCTTTTTACGGCGGCTGTCTCATTGCCACCGCGGAGATGCTGAATTATACGAACGAAAAAGATAATATTATCCCGCCAGTTATACAGGAACCAGCCCCAACTGGAGATATACAAGAATTGACTTTTCAGGATTTTTACAACCAAGGACTTATGAGTTTAGAACAAATATATCTGGAAGGTGCTGACCGAAAAATAAAATTTGTAAAAGATAGATTCTTATTAGGATTTACCGATGATGTTACAGATATTCAAATATCAGATTATCTCAGAAATAAAAAACTGCGGCCATTTGGAACGGTCAGATCAAAAATTGAATTAGTCGTAGCGGAACCGTTACAAAAATTAACGGCGATAGAATTAATCAAACTTCTAAAAAATCTTTTAGGAGATATTTCCTCGGTATCTACTTTAGAATCTATTGAATTAGATACTATACTGACAACTTCAAGAGTATCGGGTGAAGCACTTTTGCCAAAAAGAATTTTTCAACCTTGGGTAGCAGGGAGTGGAGATGGTTTTGCTGAAAGACGAGAACATTTTACTCTTCCCGGGGAATTTGTTCCTAACGGTGGTTTTATGACCCCAGAAATAAATTACTCATGGCATCATTGGTTGATGAAAACATACCCGGCTCACCGGTTAGTAGATGTTATTTTAGAGGAAAAAGGATTAAAATCAACCGATATCCCAACAGCGATTGCTATCATAGATACTGGATTAGGAAAAGGTATAGCTGATGTCCCTAATCTGGCCCGTTCTCGTATTATTGAGGTCATTGATGAAAATGGTATTTTAGAACCAGTCGTTGGTGATATTTCCCGAATCCCTGATGAAGCCCCACCTACGATGGGAGGTCCATTGGGACACGGAACTCAAGTAACTATCGCCACTTTAGGAGACGGCGTAACTAATATAAATGTACCTCCTTTCGGCCATCTTAATGAATTTAATGGTGTTTTGGGTACCGGCAAGCACGCTTTATTAGCGTTTGCTAGTGATGGAAAAAAGGAACCAAACCTCTCTAAATTAGTATCAAGACTTGAAGATTTCATCGGTAACAGAATTGTAAAAATTATTAATTTAAGTATAGAAAAGGATTGGCCGTCTTCCGAACTAGAAGAAGCAATTAAAGAAGTTTCAAAAGATAACAAAATTATCGTGGTGGCGGCTGGAAATCACGGAGAGGTCATTAGTAATGCCGGACTGGATACTATTCCGGCTAGTTATGCCCCTTCTGGAACAAGAACCGGTAGTGATTATGCTCATGTGGTAACAGTTTCCGGCACAAGCGCTGGCGGTAAATATCTCAAGGAAACCGAAGGAAACTTATTTCGAGATACCGCTGGTGCCAGTAATTATGGCAAAGAAGTCTCTCTTTGCGCCCCAGGAAGTGAGTTGGAACTTCTTACCGTAGATGGAAAAGAGTTGGCTATGGGAGCTGGTACATCATTTGCCGCTCCTTTAGTAAGCGGACTATTTTCCGATATGTTTCTCGTAAATTTTTTTAATACACCAGTTTTATCTCCGTTACAAATTATTGAAATTGCCGAGTCTACCGCAGATGAAATAGGTCTTGCAACTATTACGGTAGGATGGAAAAAAACGACCACGGTACCACGGCAGGAAGCGTTCGGACATGGAAGAATTAATCTCTGGAAAGCCGTCCTTTCAGTTACCAATAGCGGAGTGGCTAATCATAAAGGCCTTCATTTTTCTTCGCTTGACACTTTAGTAAAAGATGATGGTCAAACCAACTGGTATGGTTTTGAAATCAGGATAGATAAACAAAATGTGATTACCGATATGCAAAATGCTACGCTCTGGATTGACCCTGACGGGGATGGGCCAAAGAAAGCATTTATTCTCATTGATGGTAAAGATACTGATGGTGATGAAAAAGCCGATGTTAATTTTAATCTACTTATACCCGAATTGCATACTCAACCTCTTGATTTAACCTCGCCTCTGCTTCCTCAAGGGGTAATTAGTGCCTATAAAGGGGTTCAACAATTACCCTACCCATCTGTTCCCTTTGGATACAATGCGATTACTTATTTACCGCCTTTTTTAGGGAAAACCTCATCCCCCACAAATTTTCTTGCTACCTTTAGTATCCAGCGAGAACATCTTATTAATAATCTTGCCCGGGACGGCGTAAATACAATTTTCGGCACGCCGCCTCAAAATCTCAGACGATTAGAATTAAGGAAATCTAACGAAAATGAAGATGGCGTAGCTTTCTTTAAGTTAGATTTAAATCTCCCGGAAATGAGAGCGGGTAGTGTTCCAGATGTGGTTTTTGACGATTTTGTGTTTGAAATTACCATCAAATAATTTTAAGGGGGAATGGCAAATATGCGCATCTTCCGATGGAAATCTATTAAAATAATGATTATTATGATGTTTATCTTTATAGTCGTCGCAATGATAATTTACTTCTATGATAAAGTTAGCTACATGGATCGTCCTGGGTATGCATCTCCCCCTCACGAGGTTGCAAAAATTAGGCTGCGATCATTGAACTATGTTCAACCGACCTACAAACAAGGGCGAGGATCTGACCGGGATAAAGATAATATAGGAGAATACGGTACGCTTTATGAATTGATGCTGAAAAGATCATTTGAGTTTGCTAGACAGTATTACGGGCCAGTTTATCCGTTATATCCAGATAACGAATTAACTTTTGGTTCTTCTGCTGAATCTACCTCGAGTAATCCTCTTGGATATATCTATAAAATTTATATTCCGCTGAATCCAGATGATGCTGAAAAATACTGGTGTGCTTATGCCTGGCCTGCAAAGAAGTTTTCCAAAGAATTCGTTACTTATTTTGTCAATGAAAAGGGACATATTTATTACGTGAACACCAAAAAACATGAGGGGTTAGGCAATGGTCCAAAAGTAGGCGATGCCTATAAAGGAGAGCCGTTCAAAAGTGAGGTGGATACTACAAAGTGGAAATTGGTCGAACCTATTCACTGACTACGATAAGAGCAAAAGGGGCACCTAATAGGTGACCCTTTATTTTACCAAAATTTTTACGGCAACCATTCCCGCGGTCTACCCGGCCGTAGAACCAACTGTTTTAACGGTCCGGATATTATTTATTCAGGATGTGATTCCGGTGCTGGCTGAATCAGGCGGCAAAATCAAAGTAACCTGTCCGGGGCTTTCCGCGGCCAACCGGGAAAAAACTTTGGACGTGGAAGGGGTGGAAATAGAAATCAAAGAAACGCCGACCCAGGCAACAGTGTCCGGCGAGACGGTTAGCGGCGGGACGTATGAGATTCGGGCAACGGATACCCTGCCGGCTGACGGCCAGAGCCGGTCTGAAATAAGTATCATCCTGCGGGATGAAGCCGGTAATCCGAAATCAGGGGTTGGCATCAGTTTAGAAGTCAGCGGTTCGGCTAATACCATCATCCAGCCGGTTCCCACGGATGCCGGCG
>CAKKQI010000352.1 GCA_919901895.1 Candidatus Brocadiaceae bacterium
GGGGGTAGCTAATGCCAACAATAAATTATTAATAGATTCGCTATACTCCCGCCCAGCAGGGCGAGGCTCGCCCCCGAAAGGGGCGGCACTACAGGTCTTTATCATATTACCATCTAATATCAAAATACCTGGCGGCAAAACATAGCCCGCCCATCACCAGCCAATAGATCAGGAAGAATTTAATATCGGATTTATCTATCAGTTTATTTTTCATTACACCGCAAATTCAAGGATATTCTTAAATGCCTTGGTGTCTATTTTATAATCCGCCACATTATTAAGGACAAAGTTATTGGAGCAGAAGGCAATGCCGATGCCGGCAAATCTGACCATACAGACATCGTTTTCGCTGTCCCCGACGGCGATAATATTGCCCAGCGGTATTTCATACTTGGCGGCCAATTTCAGCATGACATTGCTCTTGCAGAAATTATGCGCGCACCTGCTTTCGTCGGTGTGGATAAAATGGGAAGGGACTTTGACCTCGCCGGTGGCGATGGAATTGGAGAATTCAAGTTCGTTGGCAATGGAAAAATCAATGCCGAGTTTATTCTTAAGATGCTGGGCCACCACATCATAACTGTCGCTGATAATCCCGACAATATAACCCCTTTTCTTTAATTCGGAGATTACCTCCAGGGTATCGCTGACCAGCGGTATTTTATCCACTAAGGCAAGTATCTGGGCGATATTCAACCCTTTAAGATTCTGGGCAATGAGTTTAGTCAAAAGCCAGGAGTCGGAATTGGTGGCCAGAATCTTGACCAATTCCTTCTCAAAGTTGAATTCCTTGGCCGCCTCATAGACAAACCGGCCCTGGAGGATGGTATTGTCCATATCAAAGATAATCATCTTTTTTAACGGGGCCAGTGATTCCTTGATGGCCAGTTCCATCTGGTCCCGGATGATATTGATAGTTCCCAGTGAATCTAGCGAGAAATCAGGGTTGGCTTGGGAGCGTTTCAGGATAGCCCGCGATACCTCGCGTGACATCCGTCCCAATTCGCGCCACTGCTTCATCTTGTTCTCAAGCCGGCCGATATGCACCTCTTTAATCCGGGCCTTGATTTTGAGCATATCCAGGAGTATGCCGATATCCACGCCGTAGTCGTTCTCAAACTCTACCTTTTCAAGGAACGACTTCCTGCCGGCGATAATCCCACTCAAGGGCTGGGAGAATCTCAATGCCTCAGGCATCAGCAAACTCAGGAGCGGCTTGGCCACCAATTCGGTCACCCGGCCGGCCTCCCGTCCGAAGGTGGACTTGACGAAATCCGCCTCGTCCCTGATAAGCGGCTCGGCCATCTTCTCCACCACGTCGTCGGCATAGTTGGAGATGTCGCCGTCCAAATAGACGATGATTTCGTTGCGCGCCACCAGCAGCCCGTCCTTCATAGATGCGCCCTTGCCGATTTTGGTTGAAGTGATAATACTTGCCCCGGCCTCTTTAGCCGTCTCTATAGTCCGGTCCAGTGATTTATCATCAATCACAATGACCTCGCCAACGTTCTTGGACTTGCGGGCCAGGGACACCACCTGCGCAATGGTCTTTTCCTCGTTAATAGTCGGAATAATTACTGAAATCATAGTTTACACTTTATCGTTAACCTTATTTTCTTTATTCCCGGCAAACCTGGCTACTATTTTGGTCATAATGAAAATCCCTACAGCCAGGATACCCAGTGAAAAGTTTCTGAGCTTAATGAAGATTATAAGATAAGTTAATGTTGTAGTCAAGAGAAAAGGCAGGCCCGCCTAACGGCGAGGCAGGCAGGGGGCTGGGGTGATAGCCCCCTGCCGAAAAATCGTGAAAATACAGTAATCGAATGAGGATATATATTTTTCTATGATGTGAGCAGGGTCATTTGACCCAGTCTGCGAGTTCAGGGTGACACTTTTGGGCTTAAGTTACTGCCATTAACCGGCCGGCAGGTCTGCCCCGATGAATATCGGGGTCTATAGACCCTGATATAAATTCTCCGAAGCCCCGATATCCCCGTCTGCGTCGGGTAGGCATCGTGGTTCGGAGTCCATCGGACAGGGTGACGCTTATTTTGACTTACTCATAATTTTAGGTGTCAAGAACCAATAGTTAATAACATTACAAATTTGTCGACGGGTTGTCAAATTATTTTCAACGCCTAACGCATGATATAAAAAAAATTGACAGCATGGTTTTAATATATTATAGATACATTTATGAATTTTAATATTGCCCCATTCAGTTTGCCGGGATGCCAGCCTGGTGAAATCCGTTTTGAACAGCCGCGTGATATTACCCGGGTGGTGGTGTGGTTCAAGAAAAGACTTCCGGATAAAATAAGATTGTTTTATTTGCAGAATCGCTGGCCGGCTAAGCGATTTGAACTCAGCCGCGACCTGGATGATCCCTGCGGGTTTGGCTGGTCAGCCACAGACGATTGGTTTAACGCCAGATGGCGAAAAGCCGCAATTAATATAAAAAAACAACACCATACGCTGGAGATTACCTTTAAAGGTTTACGCCGTGAATTTCCGGAGTGTAAAGATTATGACGTTACTTTCCGGCGGACCCTGGGGCTTAAGGTGGCCGTTCCGGGCGCCGAACAAAGTAGTGAGTTTACCGAATTACAAATTAAATCTATCGAAGTTTTTACCCGTTCGGAAAAAACTGAAACCAATCTACTGGTAGAACTTGATGCCGGTAAAAAAACACCGACCAGGGCTGTGGCGCTGACTTGCCCCGCAGAAGGCGGGGCTGGTTACAATGCGATTATTCGCCGGATGACGAATCACAAAAGCCGTCCGCGTGTTTTTGCGGTTACGGTTGAGCATATGCAACCGGTTCATCAGTATAGTTACGATGAAGGATTAATTACATTTTACTTAGATCGGGATAGTTTCACTATTTCTTTAGACGCACTGGAAAAACAGGGGCCCATCTGGTTTGCGGAACAGGGTGTTTATATTACCAAGGCGTCTGACCGGACAACTTTTGCTGATTATCTGCTGCGGATTAAGAATTTAAAAACTATCGGTGAGCAGGTTTT
>CAKKQI010000353.1 GCA_919901895.1 Candidatus Brocadiaceae bacterium
GATTCGGCAACAGACAAGTGGTAACATATGGCTCTGTTGAAACCTTGATTAGGAACCAACGTTTTAATCATTCTGGGTGCCAGACTTTAGTCTGGGCTCCTTAGGCTAAAGCCTAACACCCAGCGTTAAACTATGTGGGTTTCAACAGAGCCGTAACATATCAATCTATATGCTCAAGATAAAAACCGCCGTTATTTCCGTTAGTGATAAGACCGGTGTAATTGATTTTGCCCGGTTTCTGAAAAAATGGGGCGTAGAAATAATTTCTACCGGCGGTACTGCAAAAATTCTTAAAGAAAACGGAATTGGAATTACTCCCATCTCTAAAATAACCGGTAATGCCAAGGATGATTACTTTGACGGCCGGATGAAAACCATCAGTTTCAACTACGAAAGCGCCCTTCTTTATAAACGCGATAATCCTGCCCACGTTAAACAAGCCCAAGAACTTGGTCTCCCGCAGATAGATCTGGGCGGTTGCAATCTTTATCCATTTGAGAAAGTAATCGCCGAGATTTCTTCTCGGTCTGTTACCCTGAGCGGAGCGAAGGGTCTCGTAACAAAAATGAATAGAGATTCTCAGGATGACAGGAAAGAAGAAAATATTCCGGTTACGGAAGACGAAATAATCCGGAAGGCGATTGAAAATATTGACATTGGCGGTCCCTGTATGGTCCGCGCCGCGGCTAAGAATTATGAAAGTGTTGCCATTGTGGTGGAACCGGACCAGTATCAGACCGTGATAAAAGAAATGGAGCAAAATAACGGTGCCGTGGGCGAAGGACTTCTGAAGCAATTGATGACCCGCGCCTTTGAAATAACCGCAGATTATGATTCGGCTATTCATACTTTCTTTGTGGAACGATTTAGTAATGAAAAAGTTAAACGACTAAAATATATTAAAGGTGTACAACTGGGCCGCTATGCCGAAAACTGGCACCAGCGCGGGTGGTTATACAAGTTACCAGTTATCGGTTATCGGTCACCGATTACCGATTACCGATTACCGATTCCTAATATTCCCTGGGCGAAACAGGTGCACGGCGGGGCTCTCGGATATAATAATTATTTAGATGCCGAAGCGGCCTTGCAATCTGTCATGGAATTAATTTGCCCAAGGCGGACTATTGCCGTTTCAATTATCAAACACGCTAACCCCTGCGGTTATGCCACGGGCGAAACCTTATCGGAGGCCTTTGAACGTGCCTGGCAGGGCGACCCGACGAGCGCCTTTGGCAGCGTCATCGCACTCACCAGACCTTTAGATATTGAGGTCGCTAAAATATTAGGCGAGCGGTTTGTGGAAGTAGTGGTCGCGCCGGCCGTAAATCCGGATGCCTTGGAATATATTAAATCACTCGGTAAAAAAAAGGCGGATTTAAGATTGCTGGAAGTCGGCGAGATACAAAATGCAGAATCGCGAACTACTTTTAGGTTCATTACCGGCGGTCTTCTGGAACAGGAAGCAGATAATAAATTTTATCTTACTGAAAAAATGCAGGATTTATTTAGAGCGTCTTTTAAAACAACCTGTCAGAATAGCGGTAAGGAATTAACGGTTGGTATTGTGACTAAAGTTAAACCTTCAATCAAGCGGACCGGGCTTTATGAATTCGGACTCAGACACGTAAAACACCTTAAGTCTAACGCGATTACGATCGTCCGGGAATATAAACCGGGTTATTATCAAACGATTGGAATGGGCTGCGGTCAGCCGAACCGGAAGGATTCCGTCGTTTTAGCCGGTCAACGGGCGGTGGAGAATCTTAAGCGAGAATATCAAGAAGGTTTAAGGTTTAAGGTTAAAGGTTCAAGGAAGAGAAGCGTTAAAAAATATGGTGCCGAACAATTAGGAAGTGATAATGTGGCTCTGGTTTCGGATGCGTTTTTTCCGTTCCGGGACGGGATTGAGAACGTGGCGAAAATCGGTGTTAAATATATCGTTGAGCCGGGTGGCTCAGTTCGCGATGATGAAGTAATTAAAGCCGCCAATGAATATAAGATGGGAATGATATTTACCGGCGTGCGGAAGTTTTATCATTAATCCCGCTAGAGCGGGATGCGAAGTAGAAAAGCAAAGGATAAAATTGATATGATCGAACATCGGTTAGGGATTCTGGTGGGCGGCGGTCCGGCGCCCGGTATCAACGGCGTTATCAGCGCGGCTACGATTGAAGCCGTTAATTCCGGTTGGCCGGTGGTCGGGATTATGGATGGTTTTAAGTGGCTGGCCAATGGTGGTTCCGTGCCGACTCTGGACCTCACTATTGAGATGGTTTCCCGTCTGCACCAGCGGGGCGGTTCAATCTTAAGGACCTCACGGGAAAATCCCACCAAAGATAAAAACCGGATGCGTAATGTGCTAAATTCTCTGCAAAAATTAGGGATTACCAGATTGATTACCATCGGCGGTGATGATACCGCGTATAGCGCCAGTGTCTTGGAAAAGGAAAAAGCCGGTCAGGTTAACCCCGCTATGGCAGTGGCGCATCAAAAGAGCGGGGTTAACGTAATTCATGTGCCCAAGACAATTGATAATGATTTACCCCTGCCTGATAATCGCTCGACGTTCGGGTATCAGACCGCCCGGCATCTCGGTGTGGAAATTGTGCAGAACCTGATGGAAGATGCGGCGAGTACCAACCGCTGGTATTTTGTCATAACAATGGGTCGCAAAACCGGTCATCTGGCGCTGGGTATTGCTAAAGCCGCCGG
>CAKKQI010000354.1 GCA_919901895.1 Candidatus Brocadiaceae bacterium
TTCGCGGATCATCCAGATCCCCTGCGGCTTGAAATCTTCATTCACCTCGCCGGGATAGTGGAATTCATAACCATCAATTAATGGGCCTAGTCCATCCACTGCTCGTCGGGTTCTGTCTTCCATACTTTCATTAACTGCTTCCGGCTGATACCCGGCCGGCATAAACCTGGTAGCCAGCGGAGCAAAACCCCAAATGCCGACGCTGTTTTTGATTCTTGCCATTTTCTAACCTCCGATTACACAGATTAAATAATACTGATTATACGGATAGAATATCATAACACTAAACAGTTGTAAATTTTTATTAAAATCTTTACCTGCCCCGTTTTTTCTGCTATCCTTTATATAAATTTTATAAAGTAAAATTTATGGACAAGCAAAAATCAGACCGGCTGATTAATTTAGAAGCCATCAAAAAATTAGGGTGGGACCCGTTTGGCCAGCGGTTTGCCTCCGCCCAACCGATAAAATCAGTCCTGACGGCCTACGATCCGGCCCAGGAAGGCAAACCAGCCACGGTGGCCGGCCGGATTATGATCATCCGCCAGCACGGTAAAACCGCTTTCCTGGATATCAAAGATTGGACCGGTAAAGTCCAGGTCTATATCAAAAAAGATAAAATCAGCGAGCCGCTGTTCCAATTATATGAACAACTGGATATGGGCGATATCATCGGCGTTACGGGAGGGGTATTTAAAACCAAAACCGGCGAAATCACCATCTTTGCCGAGCAGATTACCATCCTGAGCAAAGCCCTCCAGCCCTTACCGGAAAAATGGCACGGGTTAAAAGATGTGGAACTGCGCTACCGTAAACGCTATCTTGACCTGCTGACCAATGAACCGGTCATGGATACATTTTTAAAACGGGTGCAAATCATTGGTGGCATCCGGTCTTTTTTAAACAACCGCGGTTTTATTGAAGTGGAAACCCCGATGATGCAGCCGATTCCGGGCGGGGCCACGGCCCGGCCGTTTATCACTCACCATAATGCCCTGGATATGGACCTTTATCTGCGCGTTGCGCCGGAATTGTATCTCAAGCGGCTGCTGGTCGGCGGAATGGAAAAAGTTTATGAAATTAACCGCAACTTCCGCAATGAAGGCATCTCCACACACCACAACCCGGAATTTACGATGTTAGAACTCTATCAGGCCTATGGTGATTATCAGGTAATGATGGATTTAACGGAAGCACTGATTACTACGCTGGTCCCGATGCAATCGGGGTCGGATTTGAAAATTAAATATAATGAGGTTGACTTGAACCTGAATTCTCCCTGGCCCAGAAAAACCTATCAGGAATTATTTCGGCAATATGTCGGGCTAGACTGGTCGGACCAGAACGCCGTTTCGAAAAAAGCGGAATCCCTGCAACTGGACTTCAAGAATAAACCTTACGAAACGTTGGCTAATGACGTCTTTGAAAAATTAGTGGAACCGAATTTAACCGGTCCGATTTTTGTCATTGATTACCCCGCGGCCATCTGTCCGCTGACCAAATCCAAAAAGGATAATCCCGCTGTAGCGGAACGGTTTGAATTATTTATCGCGCAGATGGAAATCGCCAATGCCTTTACCGAATTGAATGACCCGGTTGACCAGCGCCGGCGCCTGGAACAGCAGTTAAAAAACCGGGCTGAGGGCGCGGTCAGTCTGGACGAAGATTTTATTACTGCATTAGAACACGGAATGCCCCCGGCCGGCGGACTGGGTATTGGAATTGACCGCCTGGTAATGATTCTAACCAACAGCGCTTCCATCCGTGATGTAATTCTGTTTCCGACCTTGCGGGAAAAATCCCCCGTTCCGCCAGCCCCTGATGGACATCGGGGTTCGGCGGAAACAAAGGGTGGCTAAGGGGGTTCTCTAATCATCCTTACCAAAGGTGGACTAAACTTGTCTCGCCCAAAGCGGGAGGGGGTTATTAAAATCCTCATCGGCGAATAAATTTTTCGTCCGAAAAATTTATGTATAAACTCTTTCTGGCCTGGCGTTATCTGGTTTCCCGGCGGATAATTTATTTTTCCATTGCCGGCATTGCGGTCGGCGTGATGGTACTGATTGTCGTCACCTCGGTCATGGGCGGGTTTGTCCGGGATGTCCGGGCCCGCATCCGGGGCGCCTCGGCTCATCTGACTATCACCCGCCCGGGCGGTTTTTTTATCACCGATTACGACGAAATTATCCGGCAGGTAGAAAAAACATCGCCTCATATTATCGGCTGTTCACCCCGGCTGGAATGGGGCTCCCTGAACCGGAACATTGACTTCGTTCAACTCATCGGAATTGATTTACCGGCTGAAATTAAAACTACTTCCATCCTTGATAAAAATTATAATTTTGAACCGAAAGAAGACGCCTCGCCCGCCATTATCAGCAGTAAACTTCTTTTATCCGGTTGGCTTGACCAGGATTTTAACCTTTTTTCCTTATCGTTCGGCAGCATTGTTCCGGCCCCGAGCAAGAAAAAATTTTTTGTAGTCGGAACTTTTACTCCCGGTTTACCCGAGTATGACCGGAACATTTATGTTCCGCTTAGAACGGTTCAATTATTGGCCGGGGTCAAGGGAGTAAATAAAATCTGCATTGCCCTGGATAATTACCAATACGCCGACGAAGTAAAAGAAGAAATTAGTCGCGCCTTAAATAACCGCCGGGACCTTTTTATTCATACCTGGGAACAAGAAAAGGCCTCATTTTTAACGGCCGTTAAAGTTGAAAAAAATTTACAGGGCATTATCCTTTTCTTTATTGTCCTGGTCGCCGGTTTTAATATCCTGGCGATGTTAACGATGCGGGTGGTGGAAAAAACCCGGGACATCGGTATTTTAAAAGCCCTAGGGGCGACTAAAGGCGGGATAAAGGTATTATTTTTATATCAGGGACTGATAATTTCAACCCTGGGTGCTTTGCTGGGGTTAGCGGCCGGTATCCTGGTAACTCATAATTTAAATGGGATTAACAATTTATTATACCGGCTGACCGGTAAAGAATTTTTCCCGCGCGATATTTATCTGCTTGATAAAATCCCTTCGGAAATAGACCCGTTAACGGTCGCAATCATTATTGTATCTTCTATTTTTTTGAGTATAATTTTCAGTCTTTATCCGGCCTCAAGGGCTGGTAAATTAGACCCGGTGGAAGCATTGCGTTATGAATAATTCAGAAATGCCTATTATCAGCGTCCGGGGAATCATTAAAAATTTTCCCAGCGGTTCGGCGGTATTACAGGTTTTAAAAAACATCTCGCTGGAAGTCAAAAAAGGCGAAATTCTTTCTATTATCGGACCTTCCGGCGCCGGCAAAAGCACGCTGCTTCATATCCTGGGTTTGCTGGATTATGCCACCGGCGGACAAGTTTTTTTTAAAGAACGTGATATAGAAAAACTTTCCCACCAGGAACAGGCGCAGATCAGAAATACCACCTTCGGTTTTGTCTTCCAATTTTATTATTTAATCCCGGAACTCACCACCCTGGAAAATATAATTCTTCCCTACACGATTACCTATTCTTGGTTGAGGTGGTGGAAACATAAAAATGAAGTCGTGGCCAGAGCGCGGGATCTGGCCACTAAACTCGGTTTAAGCGAACGGCTCCATCATAAACCGGGCCAACTTTCCGGCGGCGAGAAACAGCGGGTCGCCATTGCCCGGGCTTTAATCCATAATCCGGAAATAGTCTTCTGTGACGAACCAACCGGTAACCTGGACAAGGCCGCCAACATGGAAATCCAGGAACTAATCTTAAAACTGAATGCCGAATCCGGCAAAACGTTTATCATCGTTACCCATGACGAAACTATTGCCCAAAAAGCCCACCGGGTAATAAAGTTGTTGGACGGACAGATAATATAGAAAATGAACCACTATTGTAAATCACCTCGCTATTTAATTTCTTTTAACAGTAAAAAACTCGGTGTCTTTAAAACGCCGGTGCTGATAATTGGCAGCGGGATTGCCGGCTTGCGGGCAGCCCTGGAAGCCGCCCGGTCCGGTCCGGTCATCCTTATTACCAAAAGTAATATCAACGAAAGTAATACTTTTTATGCCCAGGGAGGCATCGCCGGCCATATCAATAACCCGGCGCTCGTCAACTCCCATATTAAAGATACCATCCAGGCCGGACAAGGTTTGAGCAACCCGGCGACAGTTAAATTTTTGATTCCAAAAAGTATCCCGCTGATCAAAGAACTCATCAGGTGGGGACTTCATTTTGACGGAAAGGGAAATCATCCGGGTAGGCTAAGGCTTGACCTGGCCCACGAAGGCGGGCATAGTCATCCCCGGATTCTTCACGCCGGCGGCGATAATACCGGCTTAAACATTGTCAATACGCTGGTTGCGAAAGTTCGGAATACCCCGCAGATAAAAATAATGGAGTATCAAATCGCCCTTGACCTGTTAACGATAAAAATTTCCGGTTCGCACGAAACATTTTGTGTCGGCGCTTTAGTCTATGATAACACTTCCGGTGAAATTAAAGTTCTTCAATCAAAAAAAACGATCTTGGCCACCGGCGGGCTCGGGCAGATTTACCGCGAAACTACCAACCCGGAACTCGCTACCGGCGATGGGATTGCTCTGGCCTACCGGGCGGGTGCGGTCCTGCAGGATTTAGAGTTCATCCAGTTTCATCCCACGGCTTTTTATGTCGCCGGAGCCAGCCGGACTTTAATTTCGGAAACGGTCCGCGGGGCCGGCGGTCTCCTGCGCGATAATAACGGCTTCCGTTTTATGCCTGATTATCATCCCCGGGCCGAACTGGCCCCGCGCGATGTCGTCGCCCGGAGTATTATTAACCAAATGAAATTAACTAACGACACCAGTATTTATCTTGATTTAACCCATCTTGATACCGTTTATATCCGTAAACGTTTTCCCGGACTGGACCGGTTATGTAAAAATTTTGATATTGATATTACCAAAGATTTCATCCCGGTTCGTCCCAGCGCCCATTACCTGATTGGCGGTATTAAAATAAACCGCCGGTGTGAAACCAACCTTAAAAATCTTTATGCAGCCGGCGAGGTCGCCGCTTCGGGTTTCCACGGAGCCAACCGGTTGGGCAGTAATTCCCTTCTGGAAGGGTTGGTGCTCGGACAGCTGGCCGGTGCTTCGGCCGGGAAAATCATTTCTAAAAAAGGATTCCCTGAATTAAACATACACTCCTCCTTTAAATCAGACCAATCTCTGTCCCGGCTGGGAATAACCGGTCCGATCCGTCAAATAGATATTATTGACGTCAAAAACTCATTACGAAGTTTAATGTGGCGCGAAGTCGGGTTAAACCGCACCGCGGCGGGGTTGCAAGAAGCGCTGAAAAAAATAAATTTCTGGTGCGGTTATATTATGGATAAAAAATTTACCGAACCGTCCGGCTGGGAACTTCAGAATATGTTAACCGTCGCCGGATTGGTGACCACCGCCGCCTTAAAAAGAACCGAATCACGCGGGGTTCATTACCGCAGCGATTTTCCCGAAACTGATAATAAAAATTTCCAGAGGAAATTTTCATGCTGATTGATATCATTACTATTTTTCCCGAAATGTTCACCGGTTTTATCAGCGAAAGTATTATTCACCGAGCCTTAGAAAATAATCTCGTCACGATTAATATTCATAACCTGCGCGATGATACTACCGATAAACATAAAAAAGTTGACGACCGGCCTTACGGCGGCGGGCCGGGAATGATTTTAACACCCGAACCGGTTTTTCGGGCCGTTGAAGGTTTAGCCAAAAAATATTCCAGCCCGACTTATAAAATCCTTTTAACACCCCAGGGCAAACGGTTCACGCAAACAAAAGCCCGGCAACTGGCCGGAGAAAAGAATTTATTGCTTCTCTGCGGACATTACGAAGGGTTTGATGAAAGAATCAGACAGGGATTTCAGTGGGATGAAATATCAATCGGAGACTATGTTTTAACCGGCGGCGAAGTGCCGGCGATGGTGGTAATGGATGCGGTCATCCGGTTAATCCCCGGCGTACTGGGCAATCCGGATTCGGCCGAAGACGAATCATTCTCAAACGGTTCGGATGAATTAGAATATCCTCAATACACCCGGCCGCCGGAGTTTCGCGGGATGAAGGTTCCGGATATCCTTCTTTCCGGCCATCATCAGGCCATCAAAAAATGGCGGCAGGGACAAAAAAAGACTCGTTCGTAACCTGTTGTTCTTCGTCTGTTTTTCCTTGCGTTTACCCAATGTTTTAAGTATTATTATTTTATTATGCTCGGACTTCAAAGAACCTATTTACTCATAACGGTTTTGTTTTTTTTTGTAATATTACCATCCCTCCCCGAAAGGTCGGGTCCGCCTAAGACGGATCGCTTATCCCTAATGACTCACTATTTAACGTTGGGATCGCTCAACCTATTACTTAACGGGGCAGTTGATAAAGCAATTCCTGATAAACCAGTCCAAAAACCTGAACGGGCGATTCCTTTAGGCGTCGGCCAATGGGTTAAATACCAGGTCAAACGCTACGAGAAAGACAAACCGGAAGATTATCCTACCGCCGTTTCCGATGCGGAATTAAAACTCAGCATCGTTGACAAAACCACCCTTTATGAAAAAGAACTTTACTGGGTGGAAATAGTCCTTAATGAAAATAAGGAACCTCAACGCCTGATTAAATTTTTAATCAATAAACAGGGCTCGCCGCAACCGGAAAAATTGATTCTGAAATACGGTAATCTCCAGCCGGTCGAAATCAACCTGCGCATCTGGGAAGTCAAAACCAGGGTTAACCGCGAGATTCTTTTTGAAGAAATAATCCACAATCTTAACATCATTCCTTTCACCCGGGTGATTAACCCGGAAGACAAAATCGGCGAAGAACAAATCCCGGTGAATATCGCCGGTCAAGAAAATTTCCTGAATTGCCTTAAAGTCTCGTTTGCCGAGCCCAAGTATAACCCCTTCGGCAAGCTCAGGGCGGTGAGCCCAGCCGAACCGCTGACCGGCGCCATCTGGTATTCAGACCAAGTCCCGTTAGCCGGACTGGTTAAGTTTTTTTTCATTGAAGACAAATATCGGACCATGATTTTTTTAAGCGGTTATGATACCACAACCGGACGGTCGTTGATTAATGACGAAGAAATATTACCGCTGGATTTTAAGTAAAAATAAACTTCTTAGGCAACTCAACTCTTTAGAGTTGAGGAAATCAAAACTATCACCAAAGGCGATCCGCCTATGGCGGAAAGTTTTGAGTTACAGCAGAATCCAAATGAAACTTAATCAGGTTGTATTCTTATTAATTATTTTAAGTGCGTCTTCATCAGCCTGGAGCGAAACGATTGAGGTTATCTACCGCTGGCAAGAGCCGTTAAGTTCGGTTGATTCGATCGTTTACCAGCGGTTACAAAAAACCGCCGCTGATACCCGCTGGGCTGATTATTATTACGCAATGTATGCCCGGGGGAAGGAAGACATCACCATCAGCCGCACCCCGAACCAGTTCAACCAGTTATGGATTCCCAAGCAAATCTTGCTGGATAAGAAAGAAATCAGTTACCAGGAATATCTTAAACTGATAGAACAGGGTGTGACCGGCCAGTATGCGCTTATTTATTATCAGGAAACACCGCAGGGTTTATTGAAATTAGGCGAACAACCGGCCGGCTTAAAACCGTATCGGCCCGAGGTGGTTTTTGTCCAGACGGTTGGTTCTGAAATCGGCAAAAAAAGTTCCAAAACGCTTTTATACGCCGGCGGCGTGCTTCTGCCGGCCGTCGCCGTAATTTTGCGTTCGCAAAAAGAATCGGAAGTGCCTAACGTTATCCCCACGGCCGGGTTCTCCGTCATACCGCAGACCGGAACGCTGAGCAGTAATTTTTATTTTGATGCTTCATCTTCCAACGACCCGCACGAAC
>CAKKQI010000355.1 GCA_919901895.1 Candidatus Brocadiaceae bacterium
GAAATTAGTCCCGGTAAAAATATTGGAGATCCCGGCATCGGTCTTGTCCGTCAGCTGAATCTTGGCACTGCCGGTCGTGGTGATCGGTGAAATCTTGTCTGCCACCGTCCATAACGTATACTGCCCGCTCGTGCCTAACCCGGCTGAAGCGGCGCTGGAGATGACCTCCCAACCCGCCCCAGTCCCGTAATCTATTTCAATCTGAATCGTGGATACCGCTGATGATTTAGTCCAGGTAATCACCGGATTGGCGCCCACCACTAAGTCTTCCCCGCCGTCCGGATATTGTAAGGTTAAATTGCCTCTAATCTTGAAGGCGTCGCCGTCATCCGAGAGATTCTGCCAGTCGTTGCTGGTAACCCTGATGTAACAGTTGCTGCTGACCCGATCCGGCACCGTCCAGGTATAAGTGTTCGTCCCGCTGATATTCGCTACGACTGTATACCCGGCACCCGAATCATCCATCAGACGCCACGGGCCGCCTAATCCCGTACTGCTGAAACTTAACCGCACCTGGGCAAACGTCCCGCCGCCACCGGTTGATTTCCATTCCACCGGCACCGTCGCTCCGCCATATTGTAATTGATCATTTAAAAGCGGCTTTTTAACCTCTAATTTGCCTTTGATTTCAAACGAACCGGATTCGTCAAAAACCGTATTTTCATCATTCGCGTTGGTAATTTTTAATGTCACGTTATTGGAAATATCGTTCGGAATGGTCCAGGAGGTAGTTTTATCCCAGGCCGTGACGTCTTTAATCCATTGCCAGGAACCGGCCCCGATCCGGTAATAAAGTTTAGCAGCGGTAAGATTTGTGCCGGTCACATCCCAGTTAATATTAATCGCATCATCTACGTAGAACGTCCCGGCATTGGGATAAGTAATCTGTAAATCACCGCGAATTTTAAACGAGGCATTGGAAAGGTCAAAGGTGTCTTTGTTGTCATCTAATGGTGGCGTATCTGCGTTATTTCTAACCCGAACCTTCATATTAGGTACGGCTCCAGAGAGTTGGGCATTAAGCGGAATCGGCCAGGAATATGATTGCGCACCATCGCTGCGCGGGTCATTGACCAAGATATTATTCACATCAGCAATAAAATCATCCGTGGAATATTCAACCGTCGCATTAAAATCACCAATCTGTTCCCATTGGATTAACCGGGTGGTGCCAACGGTCCAGACCTCGCCTCCATTAGGCGCTCCAACGATGACCTTACCACGAATTTTGAAACTATTATCCGAATAATCATTGATGGTCGCATCAGCCGTATTGGTCACGGAAATACGGGCATTGTTGGTGAGAGCGTTGTTGGGAACCGACCATTCATAACCATAGGTCCCGGAAGAACCACAGGCGACCGTGGCCAAGGAAGCCCAGGGGCCGGCCAAACCGTTCTTGGAATAATATAAAGTTACCTGCGAAATCGGACCGCTCACGGTCCAGGTGATCGGGGCCTTAACAGTCTGGGAAGTTACGTCGTAAACCGTAAATATCTCGCTACCGGTATTAGGCGAAACAACCGTAATACCGCCTTTAATCTTAAACGGATTAGCCGAGGTGGCATAGACATCGTTTTTAAAATCCAGCCGGGCATCGCGCACCGTTACCCTGACATTACTATTAGGGTCAGGGGTTAAATCAGGCGGCACCGTCCAGGCATACCCAGTGTTAACATCAACCGTCGTGGAATAAGTATTGGAAATCGTATTGATCGTTACCGTCCCGGAATTGTCGGTATATTCCAGAATCACATCCGGAATAATACCGGTCGTGGTCCAGGTAATCGGAGTATTGGTCCCGATCAAAAATTCCTGACCGGCAAATTGGCCGGGGTGAGTATTGGCCAACTGCAATTTACCGCGAATAATAAATTTATCCGAAATGTCTTCAACCTCCGGGTCGCCTGAGGCGATAATGCTGGTATCCCGGATCCGGATGCGGGCCGTGAGGGTTGGGGTAATCACCCGGTCAATGGTCCAGTTGATGCCGTTCGGTGGAACGCCCTGGCCGGAAGCAATCAGAAATGGATAAGTCAGTCCGTCATCAATAGAACATTCAATCCGGAGATTGGTAATATTACCGGTGCGGGTCCAGGAAATCGGTCCGCTGGCCGCCACGATTCTCGGTTCGTTCACAAACGGGTCGGTTACCACCAGCGAGCCGCAGAGTTTGAAGGCCTTGGAAACCGGGATAATAGTTTCCGAATAAGGTTTCCAGCCGCCGGGCGGAACGGGCAGTCCGTCGGTAGCCTGGGCTGTCCTGAGCCGCATCTGATAATCGTAATAGGCCGTTAAGGTAGAAGTCAGCGGAATAGACCAGCCATAAAACGTGCCGGTTACCGGAGCGGCCATCCGGACCGAGCTGACAAACGCATCGGTAATCGTATCCCATTCTAAAACCAACGGGTTTGTATTATCCGTGGTACCAGTATTCGTCCAGTCAATCGTCTTGGAGGTACCGACCACCCATTTCCGCTGACCCGTATCACCCCAAACCGCGGCATTAGAAGTATCTATGATCAATTTACACCGGACGGTAAAAGCCGGTGAAGTATTGACCACGGTCGGATCGCCGGTTTCAAATATCTTAATTTTACCGGTTGAGGCAATATCAGCCGCGGCCGGCGTCCAGGGTTCTGTCCCATCAT